>DCMX01000155.1:0-11198 GCA_002321855.1 Fidelibacterota bacterium UBA1611
CCATTGAATCTTCTCAAAAAGAGGTTGACAGGGATAATGCACAAATTGCTGAAAAACAAGAATCTATGGAATCAAAGAATAAGGATGATAAATAATGGCTTTTCAAAACCGTAGGAAATTCTGCTATTTTAAAGAGAATGGGATCACAGAGATTGATTATAAAGATGTAAAACTTTTAAGGCGTTTTATTAATGATCAGGGTAAAATAATGCCGCGTCGGGTTACGGGAACAAGCGCAAAAATGCATCGTAAAGTCGTAAGGGCAATTAAACGGTCTCGAACAATTGCTTTAATGCCATTTGTGGACCCCGGGTCAGAATAAGAATATTAAGTTTAGAGAGATTATCATGGATATAATATTACTACAAGATATAGAGAATGTAGGTCAAGCAGGTGATGTTGTTAATGTAAAACCTGGATTTGCACGTAATAAATTGATTCCAGACGGATTAGCACTTCGAGCTTCAAAACGTAATCTTGCTGTAGCAGAGGAACGAAAAAGAGTTAATGAAAATAAAAAAGCTCGGGAAATTTCTACAAACCAGTTACTGGCGAGTAAACTTAGTAAAACAGAGATTACAATTGAAGTGAAGGTTGGTGAAGAAGAAAAGATGTTTGGTTCCATTACCACTAAAGATATTCATGAAGCCCTAATTGAGAAGGGTTTCAAAATTGATCGTCATGCAATAAAGTTACAAGAACCAATCAAAGCATTGGGGATTTATCATATTACAGTTAATCTGGCACCCGATATTAATGGCGATGTTAAAATCTATGTTATTAAAGGTTGATTCAAATAAATAATATTTTTTAAGGCCCCTTTATATAAATAGGGGTTTTTTTGTTGCCTGAAAATCAACACATTTTATAAACTCATTGATTATGTTTGCTGAAGTTGCTTTCCCGATATCCAGTTTTCAATCGTTTACTTATCGGATTCCTCGGAACTTAACAAACAGTATTCAAGTTGGATCCAGGGTGACAGCTATTCTTGGAAAACGCTCTGTTCAAGGAGTGATCATATCTCTAAACACTAAATCAAATTATAAAGGAGATATGAAATCGATATCTTCCTTGGTAGATGATAATCCTGTGTTGACTGCTGAACTTTGGGAATTAATTCTTTGGATAAGTAACTATTATGTTACACCGATTGGGCAAGTAATGAAAACTGTCATGCCAAATCGATTATCAATGCAGTATTCTCCTCCTAAAAATTGGTATGCTAAACTGACTAATGCTTTGGATGAAATTGATATTGAAATGTTGACGAAAAGAGCTCCGAAACAATACGAAATATTAAAAGAGATTAGGAAAACCAAAGGAGTATGCCGTATTACTTCATTAAAATCCCTCTCATCCAATCCCCTGTCTATATGTCGCATACTAGAAGAAAAGGGTTTCATTAAGCTTTACAAACAAACGTCCTTGCCAGATGTAACCGGCTTCAGCTTTGATCCGATTCACAAAGAAATAATCTTCAATCGAGGTCAGGTGAAAGCTATTAATAAGATTTCATTGGCAATAAACAAAAAAAAATATGTTCCATTTTTACTCCATGGTGTTACTAGTAGTGGGAAAACGGAGATTTATATTGAATCTGTCCGCCAAGTTATTGCACAAGGCCGTACTGCCATAATCTTGCTTCCAGAGATTTCACTTACACCTCAAATCGCTGGACGATTTAAAGCGGTCTTTGGAGATACAGTTGCTTTATGGCATTCAAAATTAACTCATGCTCAGCGTTCTTGGACATGGGGGCAAATATGCAAAGGTAATTTCCATGTTGTTATTGGGGCGCGTAGTGCAATTTTCTCTCCTTTAAGGAACCTAGGTTTAATAGTTATGGATGAGGAACAAGAATCATCTTATCAACAAGATTCTCCAGCACCAAGATACCATACTCGTGATGTAGCACTAATGCGGGGAAAACTGGAAGACACTACCGTATTATTATCAAGCGCAACCCCAAGTTTGGAGAGTTATTACAATCACCTTCATAAAAAATTAAAGTATATAAACCTGCCAAAGCGTTTCGGTAAATCAAAATACCCTCGTACTCATGTAGTGGATATGTTAAAGGACCAGAATGAATCGGGGAAATTCGGTTTAATTCTCTCTGGTTTACTTTTGGATAAGATAGAAGATCGTCTCAAGAAAAATGAACAGATTCTATTACTTCAAAATCGAAGAGGGTATTCTCCTATTATTCGGTGCTATGACTGTGGGGATGTTGTCATGTGTCCATCCTGCCAAATAATGCTAACTTATCATTCATCTAATCAGCGTCTATTATGTCATCTGTGTGGGTATTCTGAAACCCAGCGACACTTATGTAGCTCTTGTCATAGCACAAACCTTATCTATACAGGAACAGGTACTCAGCGTGTAGAGCTATTGATACAAGAAACATTTTCTGATGCTCGAATTTCCCGCATTGATTCGGATAGTATGCAGAAAAGTCAACAGATGACGAAAACCTTAAAATCATTTTCAGAAGGAAAAATTCAAATTTTAATTGGTACACAAATGATTGCAAAAGGTCTAGATTTTCCTAATACTACACTGGTCGGGATTATTAATGCCGATTTAGGTCTCCATTTACCAGATTTCAGGGCTGGCGAAAATGTTTTTCAACTGATTTATCAAGCCGCTGGTCGTGCTGGGCGTGGAAATAAAGAGGGTGATGTGATTATACAGACCTATAGCCCAGATGATTTAGCTATAAAATGTGCAGCTAGTCTTGATTTTAAAAAGTTTTATCATACCGCTTTAACCGAACGAAAGGAATTAAAATATCCTCCTTTCAGCTGGTTGGCAAAAGTAGAATTAACTGGTCCTGGTTTTGATTCGGTACTGTGTTTAGCCGAAAGAATCGGACAAAGTTTATCTAAACCATATAAGGGTCTTGATATTCTTGGCCCCACCCCCTGTTATCTTGGAAAAATCCGGCGCCAGTTCCGGTTCCATATTATTTTTAAATCCATCAAAAAATTGGACCCGAATGGCAGCAAGTTACATTCTTATATCAATATGAATTTCTATGATTATCTGAAAAAATATCGCATGGGGAATAATAAGCTGAGTATACATATGGACCCATTGAGTTTGATATGAAAAAGTATTTAATAATTTTAATGATAGGTCAATTATTTGCTATACCTGGTTTCCCTGGATTTAATGCTTGGACATCATCATCGCGTCTATCCATGGCGGGAGCAGGCCTCTTGATAAAAATTCCCACTGCAGCTTCTGGTAATCCAGCGACATTATCATTTAATCGTCTTTTTTCAACTTCATTCGTTCATTATCCAGCAGGAATAAATAGCCAGGCTGTGGCTATTGTTTTCCCAAAATTTAACGGAGAATTAACATATGTTTTAAGGCGCCTTTCCTATGGTATTTTTGAAGGATTAGATGAAAACGCAATCCCAACTGGTCATTATATATCTAGTGATACCTGGATTAGTGCGGGATATTCCAAACACTTAAAAAATTATCCAATTAGTTATGGTTTTGCTGGTGGATTCTTTTATTCTAATCTTGATTCTCATCTTGCTACTGCTCTTTATTTTTCCAGTGGAATGATTTGGTATTGGAAGGAACAAAAATCTGCCTTAGGACTAAGTATTGATAATATGGGGTTTATACTACAATCTATTGATGGTTCAATCGACCTACTTGAAACGACAGAAAATAAAGATACACTACCTGTAAAGATATCTTTAGCTATAACAAAACAACTTGCTCATCTCCCACTAACACTTTCCATTGATGGCGTGCATTCACTGTATAAAGATTACAATGATATTTTTATAGGTGGGATTTTTCAATTGCCATATGATATTAATCTTAAATGGGGGACATCAACACGAAAACTTGACCAGAACATACGCCAAGATATTTGGAGATCTATATTGGGTGCTACAGGATTTGGATTGAATTTTAATGTGGGTTCCACAAAGACTGGAATTGGAACTTATTTCTATGGTATTGGTGGTTGGGTCACTGGATTGGATCTAAGTGTGCGTTTTTAGGGCAATTAATTGGAAAATTTTTCTTTTTCCTATGTTATTAACCGGGTGTCTTTTTGCACGCAATAACTATCCTATCGTTCTTGTACATGGTTTGTTTGGGTGGGGCAAAGAAGAAATGGGAGACTATCGATACTGGGGCGGCACGAGTGATTTGGAAGTCATTCTAGAAAAGGCTGGGTATACTGTTTACACTGTATCTGTTGGCCCCATATCTTCTAATTGGGATCGAGCAGTTGAAGTTTATTATCAATTAAAGGGCGGTCAAGTGGACTATGGGCTTGGTCATTCAAAAGCCTATGGACTCGTGCAAAAACCAGAAAAAAAAACATACTCTGGTTTATATCCTGAGTGGGATAGTAATCACCCTGTTCATCTAGTTGGCCATAGTATGGGTGGTCAAACCATACGTATGCTGGAATACCTACTAACTAATCAGATTTATGCCGATTCTAAGAAAGGAATATTGGAGGAATCTGCATTATTAGGGAAAGCCAGAGAAGGATGGATTAGCAGCATAACGTCTATTGCAACGCCACATGATGGTTCCACCTTAGTGGATATTATTCCAAAAATATTTCCATTTATCCAATATTTTATAGGACTTGCGGGTGTAGTTGGAACAGATTTTTATGATTTTGATTTGGAACAATGGAAATTTAAGAGGGGAAGTAATGAAACCTGGACCAACTATGTACAGCGCATGCGAGAACATCCAGCTTGGGATTCAAAAAATATTAGCGCATGGGATGTAAGTGTAAATGGGGCTTCTGAACTCAATGGGTTTTTAACGTCAAACCCAAGTGTTTTCTATTTTTCATATATTTTTTCAGCTTCTCATCAAGATTCAACAACTGGACATCATGTTCCTAATAAGGATGTTTTTCTTTTAATCCGATCTCGAGCTAGACTCATAGGTTCCAAGGTAATATTTAGGTCTGATGGAACAGAAACCGATTCAACATGGTGGGAAAATGATGGTATTGTCAATGTATGTTCTATGGCTGGCCCAACAACTGGGATGAATGGTTCTGACCCGATTACTCCCTATGTAAAGGGGGACCCATTAATACAGGGACAATGGTATACATTCGGTCCAATTAAAATGGATCATTATCAAAGTGTTGGACATATGATATATGGTAAACAAAGGACAAAAATTGATTCTCTATATCTTAATCATGCTGAACTACTTTATACATTGCCAGCACAGTAATCTTTTATCACAGTGTCTGTATTTGTAATATGCAACTATGAATTATGGTGAAGTACTCTCTTCCTTTTTAATCGATTTGCAAAGACTGTTTCGTGTTGAGATCAGTGATAAGAATGTTACTTATAGTCAAGTTCTAGCATTGGTCTCAATCCCGGATAATGGTATAGAAATGTCATCACTTGCACAGATTTTGGGCATCGATAGTAGTACTGCCACACGATTGGTAATTAGACTTGAGAAAAAAGGTTGGGTGCGAAGAAAACATAGTGATTTAGATCGTCGTATTATTAAAGTATTTTTGACGATGAAAGGACAAAACACTCAATCAAAGCTGGATAAAAAAATAGAGATTCTTGGGCAGCAAATAGAGAACGAAGTGGATGTTGATGATCGGGATGATCTTTTACAGGCATTATCATCATTTCATTGGACATTATCAAAGCTTCTTTTCCGAAAGTGAATACTGGTTTTTTTGAACTATGTCTGTAACAACATTGGTACTCGATTGGTTTGATGATTCAAAACGGGAATTACCATTTCGGAATACCACGAACCCTTACCTTATCTGGCTTTCAGAGATTATGCTCCAGCAAACTCAAGTAAAAACAGTAATCCCCTACTATAAAAAGTGGATTAAAAAATACCCGAGTATTCAATCTGTAGCTAATGCAAGACAGTCAGAATTATTAAAATGTTGGGAAGGTCTGGGATATTATGCCCGTTGCAGGAATTTCCATGAATCAGCGAGAATTATCTTAAAAAATCATGATGGAATTATTCCCAGTAATTGGGAAGAGTTCAGATCTCTTCCAGGGGTAGGTGATTATACGGCAGCGGCTGTTTTATCTATTGCTTTCAAGCAACCTATTCCAGCTATTGATGGGAACGCTCGTCGGGTTATGGCTAGGGTTTTAGGCCTAAGAAAATTTTCAAAAAGAAATATGTCCATTATGAAATCTACACTTTGTAAATGGATTCATGAGACTAGACCTGGAGACTTTAATCAAGCAATAATGGATATAGGCGCTTGTATATGTTTTCCTACCAATCCTGATTGTATGAGCTGTCCAATAAATAACTATTGTAAGGCATTTATCAGTGGAAACCCAGTACGATATCCCTTAAAAAAGAAACATAAAAAAATCCCTAATCATACTGTTGTAGCTGGGATTATATGGCGAAGGAATCAATTTCTTATTCAAAAAAGATATACAAATGGCATGCTGGGTGGTTTGTGGGAATTTCCTGGCGGAAAAGTTGAGCCTGGTGAACCTCTTATCGATGCATTAAAACGAGAGATTAAAGAGGAATGTGGAATAAGAACAAAGATTATCAAGCAGGTTGGATTTATTAATCATGCTTATTCACATTTTTCAATCACGCTTTATCTATATCATTGCAAAACTAAAGGTGAGCCCTTAGCCCAAAAGCGGACACATAAATGGATTACTCCAGGTGAGATAGAAAAATATGCATTTCCAAAAGCAAACCATAAATTGTTTGCTATTTTAAATAACTATGGCTGGTATATATAAAACAATTGCATCACTCATTTTATGGCCCCTGTGGTTAGTATATTTTGTATTTGTGATGCCCTTATTTTATCTATATATGACATTTACACCACAAAAATATTATCATTATTTTACTCGACCTATGTGTTGGCTGTTTTGTCTTTCTGGAGGGCAACTCTTAAAATTAAAGGGACAGTTACCGCCAATAAACAATGGGCCATATATATACATGATAAATCATGGGTCCCTGTTTGATCTTTTTGTGATTGGATTTTATATAAAACATTATATAACTGCTATTGGTGCAGTTGAGGAATTTAGATGGCCTATTTGGGGTACCGTAGGTGATAAATATGGAATCGTACCAATTGAAAGATCAAATATAAATAATGCAGTTCACAGCCTTAATAATGTAGAGAAGGCTATACGAGAAGGAATCTCTTTTTTAATTGCACCTGAGGGAACACGTACAAGAACAGGGGAATTGAATAAATTCAAAAAAGGGCCTTTTCATCTTTCAAAAAACACTGCTGTTTCAATTGTCCCCATAGGTATAATAGGGGCATTTGAAGCAAAAAAGAAAAATGACTGGCGGTTAAAACCAGGAATTATTACTACATGTTTCGGTGAGGTTATTACTTATAATGAATATAATCATATGTCAGTCGAAGAATTGCGGGACTATGTCAGAATGAAAGTAAAAGAGCTCATAACAGAACAATGAATTAAAGAGAATGAAAAACCTTTTTTTTATCGCCGTAGCTGTAATTTTTCATGCTATTCCAGTGTATGGACAAGTCCAAGGAATACAGGAGATAAAGGTATCCGAACCGATAATCGGGTCAACCACACTAGTCTATGAAGACTCTGATGACCACATCAGGTTTTTAGGTATCGAAATTAAAGACCATACAGTGCTTTGTCAGATTCTAATTGCTCTATTTTTAGCAATTGCCTTTCTTCAATCCGGATTTGATAAAATAATCGATCGCCAAGGGAATTTAGATTTCTTTGATAAACATTTTGAAAGATCTCTGCTTAAGCCTTTCACATCTATAGCACTTTCAATACTGACATTGATGGAGATTTGTGGAGGGTTATTGTGTGTGTTCGGTGTAATCTATGTTTTGAAGACGAATGACACCATTTATATCTTTTACGGATTATTAGTTATTGCCTTTACTATTCTATTGCTTTTTTTTGGTCAACGTGTTAGTAAAGACTATATTGGTGCTGCAGATTTGGTTCCCTATTTCATATTAACTATGATTGCCATCATGAGCATGGATTAAAAAAGGAGTTTAATTGTGCCTAAAACGTTGTCCCATGATATGATAAAATTATTTCGTAAAAAAATTGCTCAAGATTCCTCACTAAGATTAGCCCAGAATGCAGCCGTTCGAAATGATATAATAGATTTGGCCATGGACTGGGAATATTTTCGGAAAATAGACCATACTTTTTCGGATGTTATCTCTGGTGAAATGGGAGTAACTGATCAAAAATCCAGTGGCCGTTGCTGGGGATTTGCAGGGTTAAATCTTTTTCGAATCTATCTTGGAAGAAAACATAATCTGAAAGAATTCGAATTTTCACAAAGCTATTTCATGTTCTGGGATAAGTTAGAAAAAACTAATTATTTTCTGGAAAATATGATTAAAACCACAAATAAGCCATCAAATAGTAGATTAATAATGCACCTTTTGGATAATCCTATTCAAGATGGTGGCCAATGGGATATGTGGGTGAATTTAATAAAAAAATATGGGGTATTACCAAAATCTGAAATGCCAGAATCATATCAATCCAGTAAATCATTACGAATGAATCGAATGATAACCAGAAAATTACGCGAGTTTGCAAAAGTCATTAGGGAAGCCAAACAAAACCTTGTTTCAAATACAGATTTGAGAGTTATGAAGGCCAGTATGTTAAAAACAGTCTACCGAATGCTCACTATTCATCTTGGGACACCACCAGAATCATTTGCGTGGCAGATTCGAAATAAAAAAAATGAATTTCATAGATTTGAAAACCTTACACCAATACAGTTTTTCAATGAACATGTAAGGCTCAACCTTGATGAATATATTTGCCTTATTAATTGCCCTATGCCCGATAAAGCCTATAATGAAATCTATACTGTGGAATATCTAGGTAATGTAATAGAAGGCCAATCCATTAGGTACTTGAATGTTGAAACTTCTGTAATGAAAAAGGCTGGTGTGAAATCAATCCAAAATAATGATCCGGTTTGGTTTGGTTGTGATGTTAGTAAATATTTTCATCGAACATTAGGCATTATGGATATGGAATTGTTTAACTATGAACTATTTTATGGAACAAATTTTGATTTAGATAAGGCAGACCGTCTGGAATATGGGGATAGTCAAATGACCCATGCCATGCTTATTACCGGTGTTGATTTGGATTCGAAAAATAGACCTATAAAATGGCGTGTAGAAAATAGTTGGGGGAATAAGAATGGTGATAAAGGTTACCATATTATGTCAGATTCATGGTTTGACGAGTATAATTATGAAATTGTCGTACATAAGAGTTATCTCCCCGATGATTTGGCCAAAATCTATGAAACAAAAAAACCTGTTAAGCTTCCACCTTGGGATCCTATGGGAGCCTTAGCAAGATAGGATAAGACATCTTTTTTGTAAATATATATCAAAACCGATTTAATCCGGATTTATCGATATAGAGTCAAATTCTATTTGGTATTTTGACTGAGAATTTTTCAGAAACGGATTCACTTGATAGACTATAAAATCGATTCTATTGTTTCTTGCCAATCTGATAATTTGTTTTCTATTTCAGCTCTATCATGTTGTGGACTGAAGGTTTGACTTATTTGATAATCATCATCGTTATCATTTTTGGATCTTAGCAAACGAAACACTCCATATGCAGTTTGATCTTTCATTGCAGATTGTGTAACAGGAATACCAGTTAGGTCCGCGATAAATTGTAGTAATGGTCGCCTAGCACTGCCCCCGCTGGCGCTCAATGATTTTATTTTTGATTCCATAATTGGTTTTAATCGATCTATAATATTATTTACCAAAAAACCGATAGATTCCATACCAGCACGAATAATTTTGTTTTTGTCATACTTATCCAGATTTCGATAGATATCATTAAAACCGCTTTTCCAGTATGGAGCGGCTAAACCAGCAAATCCAGGTACATATATACCATTGGTTGATTGATTTGAACAGAGCTCATGCCATTTCATAAAATCATGTGAAATATTTAATTCTGTTTCTAAATGGTGGAATAAAGAATTGCAAGCATTGATTGTGCCCTCTACCACATGTTTTCTTTGTTTGCCATCGGAAAAAAGGACACTGGATATTAAGCCATTCACTACTATAGGATTTCCACCGGCATTATAAAGAACACTGGCAGATGTGCCAAAATTTGTAGCAATACTTCCGCGTGATAATCCTTCTTGGCCAATTAAAGCAGCTTGTTGATCACCGATTACACAATCTAATGATAGATTTGTGTCACAAATCGAGCCATGATCATATAAAACAGGCCTTAGCAATGGTAACCCCGAGGCTGGTATTTGAAACAGATCCATGCATTTTTTCGACCAGTCAGATGAGTGAATATTAAAAAAAAGGGTTCGACCAGCGATAGATTCGTCAATGGTAGCTGTTCCGGTCAATGCATGTGTCAGGTATGCACTAAGAGGGCCATAAAATACTTGTGAGGATAATACTTTTTTTCTCAATCCAGGGTGTTTTCGTATCATATGCAGAAATTTTGGCCCACCAAAATTTGGACTAAGAGGAGTCCCAGTTTTTTCCCATATCCAGTCTGAATGATTTGAAAACTCATTTACTATATTTTGGGCGCGATTGTCTTGCCAGCTAAGAGCTTTAGTCATAGGTTCTATTGAATATTTATCCCAAAATAAAAATGTAGATCGTTGAACAGCTATTCCTACTTTGGTAATGGAGTATTCCCCGTAATCTTTAATAGCATTATGAATAAGTGTTTTACAAATATTCAATATTGTTTTTGAATCACATTCAACATGGAACCGAGCTAAACGTTGAAGTCTATGTTTAACTTTTTCAGTATGAATTATGTTACCGTTTTCCTTGAATAAAAATGATTTTGTCGATGATGTTCCTTGATCAATAACAAGGTATAATGGATTAGAGGGCATGTGAAAAACTAACTGAGATTTTACAAGTGTGGCAATGCCAGTACAATCGTTTTATATAATTAAGTTTTAATCAATAAGTTAAATAATCAATATAAAACCCTCGCCAAAAGCCTTTTACCCAGTAAAAAAAACAGATTAAATTGACAAGCTATTTGAATATACAATTTTAATTAAGTAGGAGCCTTTGATGACTTACATTATTTGTGAGCCTTGTGTTGGTACTTGTGATACAGCTTGTGTTG
>DCMX01000155.1:11513-18966 GCA_002321855.1 Fidelibacterota bacterium UBA1611
TGATACAGCTTGTGTTGAAGTTTGCCCTGTGGATTGTATTCATGGTCCAGAAAACACCACAGGTGCAGGCGCTGAAGCCAAGGAACCCGGTTTTGATCCCGATGGTAAACAATTATACATAGATCCAGAGGAATGTATTGATTGTGGCGCATGTGAACCGGAATGTCCTGTCGAAGCAATATTTGATGAAAGTGAAGTCCCTGATGAGTGGAGTAATTTCACCAAATTGAATTATGAGTTTTTTGGCCAGGAATACACTGGTTAATTCAAAAACCCTATTTTTTTAAACATAACGGTTGTAAGGATACAGCCGTTTTTTTTGCCTTTATTATGAATAAAGATAAAGCACTCGACATTCTTAAAACAATCAACTACCCTGGGTTTAATCGGGATATTGTTTCTTTTGGGATGGTGCAAAATGTATCGGTTGACGGGAATAATATTACTGTCAAACTAAATATCAACACTCAAAATGAGGAAAAGAAAAGAACTGTAATCGAGTTGATTGAAAATAAACTGAATAATCATTTCGAAACTGTATCTGTTGAATTAATTGCTGGTGCAATTAAACAAGCCACTATTCCGTCTTCATCACAACAAGAACCTATACCTGGGAATATTTTGTCAGATGTAAAGCATGTGGTTGCCATTGCTAGTGGTAAAGGTGGCGTTGGGAAGTCAACTGTAGCAGCCAATTTGGCATGCGGTTTGGCTCAAAAAGGTTACACAGTTGGATTATTGGATTTGGATATTTATGGACCATCTCTACCAATAATCTTAGGAATCAATGAACATCCTAAAATGACACAGGATCGTAAACTGATTCCTTTAGAAAGATACTCTATGAAAGTAATGAGCTTTGGATTTATCAGTGGTAATGATACACCGGTTATCTGGAGAGGTCCATTGGTTTCACGTATGACTGAACAATTCTTTCGTGATGTAGAATGGGGAAAATTAGATTACTTAATATTAGATCTTCCGCCCGGGACGGGAGATATACAACTAACATTGACTCAAAAACTTCGAATAACGGGTGCTATTATTGTAACAACACCTCAGGATATTGCCTTGGCAGATGTTCGAAAAGGAGCGGATATGTTTCGAAAGGTTCAAACGCCTGTACTAGGTGTCGTTGAGAACATGTCCACTTTTGTAATTAAGGGGTCTATCAAGGATTCAAACGGGGATAAGATTCTTGGAGGGAGCGTTGTTTTATCTAATGGAAAAATTGAAGAACTTGATGCGGAAGGGTCTTTTGAACTAAAATTTGATTTATTCAAACAGGGTGGTGGTGCAGCCGAAAGCAGTAGATTGGGAGTTCCACTTTTGGGACAAATTCCGATTGCAACTGAAATCATGGAAGCAACTGATGCTGGGGAGCCAATTATTCATAGGAATCCCGAGTCTTCTATATCAAAAACCTATGTTTCTATTATTGATTCATTATTGTCTGTTATTAAATAATATATAAGAGGGAACCAAACAGATTTGTTATCGTTTAGTCTTGCTAAAAAGACAATTTATTTTTGGGGTTGGGGTCTTTGTAGGCGGTAATTTCGCCGCGTTTTTAATGGATATATTGTGATGAGCTCTCTTAGAGAAAAAATTGAATCTGGACCGATTCCGAACCATATTGCAATAATTATGGATGGTAATGGCCGTTGGGCAAGAGAACGAAATCTTCCTCGCATATCTGGACATAAAGAAGGAATAAATTCAGTACGCGAAGTGACTCGTATTTGTGGGGAACTTGGCGTGAAATTTCTTACACTTTACACTTTTTCAACAGAGAATTGGAATAGACCTGAAAAAGAGGTAAGTGCCCTTATGCAACTTTTGTTGAAGACAATAAATTTTGAGATTAAGGAACTTCATAAGAATAATGTCAGATTCTCTACTATTGGAGAACTCAATGAGTTACCAGAATCAACTCAGCTTGGAATTAAAAATGGAATCGATCTTACACGTAATAATCAAGGATTGAATTTGATATTAGCCTTGAATTATGGTAGCCGCCAAGAAATAATAAAGGCAGCACAAATGTTATCCCAATCAGCTATTCAAGGAGACATAGAACCTTTGTCAATTGATGAGAACATTTTTAAATCTGTCTTAGAAACGAAAGATAAACCTGACCCAGATTTATTGATACGTACCAGTGGTGAGTTGCGTTTAAGCAATTTTCTTCTTTGGCAAAGTGCATATGCAGAGATTTACCTCACAGAAACATATTGGCCAGCGTTTAGGGAAGAAGCATTAATAAACGCCATTCTGGACTACCAAGGACGAGAACGCCGTTTTGGACAGGTGAGCTCACAGGTTTAATCTTGAAGTAATGAAAATATTAGTACGTCTAATTATTATTTCATTTGTTATTGTTGCGGAAGCCCAACAAGAAATAATATTAAAGGATGTTCAAGTTGAAGGGAATATAATCTCATCTTCCAATACAATAATATTTACTTCAGGACTACGTAAAGGGTTATCAGTTTCATCATCAGAATTTCCGAGAGCAGTAAAACGATTATGGCAGTTAGGCCTTTTTGATGATATTCAAATCCGTTATGATAATGAGGATGAAGAGGGTCTTTCGCTGACAATTATTGTTAAAGAAAGTTCTGTCCTCGGGGATGTTCATTATAAGGGCAATCGAAAGATTAAAATCAGAAAATTTGAAGAAGAATTGAACTTAGTTACAGGTCAAAGAATCAAACCAAACTTGTTGTATGATAAAGTAAAAAAAATCGAAGATCTTTATGCTGAAAAAGGCTATCTCATGGCAGATGTTAACGCAGAATTAACAAAGCCTGAAAATGAATCAAACCTTTTTGGTGGAAAAGCAAGAGACCTCACTCAAGATATTATTTTTAAAATCAAAGAGAATAAAAAAGTAAAGTTGAGCAATATTCGCTTTGAAGGGAATGAAACTTATTCTGACCTGCGTTTACGCTTGACCATGAAAGATATCAAACAGCAGCGTTGGTATTTCTTTTGGAGGGCGGCATTTGATCAAGATAAGTTTGAAGAGGACCTAGAAAATATAAGAAAGCACTACCGAAACAAAGGGTACCGGGACTTCAAGATTATTTCTGATTCAGTTCACTATACTGAAGATAAACAAAATATGGACTTGGTTCTGACGGTGAAAGAAGGTCCTATGTATAAATACAGAAATTTTTCTTGGGATGGTCAAAACCTTTACAATGAAAAAATATTATCCCAGGCCCTAGGTTTAGAAAAGGGAGATAAATATAGCCAGGAAGATTTTGAAAAAGCTGTATATGAACGGATGCAGAATCTATATATGGACCGAGGATATATTTATAGCCGTATTGAACCGCAAATAACGCCAGCGGGAATGGATTCGCTTGATATACATTTCGTTATCGTTGAAAATCATAAGGTATACATACGCAATATTGTTATTAGAGGTAATGAAAAAACACGTGAGAATGTAATTCGTCGACAGCTTAGAATATTTCCAGGAGATGTTTTTAATAAAGATAGATTAATGCGTAGTTATCGTGAAATAATGATGTTGAATTATTTTGGGAATGTGCTTCCAGATGTGGTTCCCATCGATGACGATGAGGTGGATGTAGAAATAGTTGTAGAAGAAAAACCTTCTGGGACCGCAAATATGCAAATGGGTTTTAGTCAAGCATTTGGTGTTACGGGAGGAGGAGGATTTTCATTGCCCAATTGGAAAGGCAAAGGTCAACACTTAGCATTATCATTCGATGTGGGGACAAACTATGGCAATAGTTTCTATACTAACAGCTCCTATCAACCCTCTAAAAAAAGGCAGGCTAGTTTTAGTTTTACTGATCCCATGGTGAATGATACAAAAAATTTATTGGGGGCTTCTATTTTTTATTCTTTTCGGGGTCGCTCATCAATGTATTATTCTCCTCTTGATGCCACAATGGTGGGAAGCTCATTAAGATGGGGTCGGAGATTCAAATGGCCCGATGATTTTTTTAGAGGAAGCTGGTCTTTTCAAATCTTGCAGAGGATGTATGAAGCAGAAACGCAGGAAGAATTAGAACAATATACAAGTGGATTAAATGAAACTATTGGTGTGAATATAACCCAAGCTATTAATAGAGATAGCCGAGATCATCCGGAGTTCACGACTCAGGGGTCTCTGATGTCCATTACGTCCACTATATCTGGGGGTCCTTTAGGGGGTAATGAGGATTTTCATAAACATGTGTTGAATCTGGAATGGTATACACCTACATTCTGGAAATTTGTCTTGATGAGTTCTTTAAAATTGGGTGCAATTAATATGTTACCATCTATGGATGATGAAAGGTCTGTTATCCCATTTTCTGAGCGTTTTATAATGGGGGGTAATGGCCTAATGTATGGTAATCCATTACGTGGGTATGAGGATAATAGAGTAGGGCCAATGACATCTAGGGGTAATCCAGTGGGAGGTAATGCATTGGCGAAGGTTGCAATGGAATTTCGTGTTCCGTTCTCTGAAAACCCCGTGGTTTATGGTTTGATATTTGCGGAAATGGGAAATGTATGGGCTGAAACAAGTTTGCAAGAAAAATTTAGCCTGCCTCGTGTAGGACCATTTGATTTAAAACGATCTACCGGAGCGGGAATCAGGTTTTTTATGCCCATGATTGGTATGTTGGGATTCGACCTTGGATATGGTTTTGATGATTTAGATGGAGATGGCGAACCAGAAGGTTGGAAGACCACTTTAACAATAGGACAACAATATCGGTAATGAAGGAGGAAAAATTGAAACAATTACTTCGCCCCATGTTTTTTATTGGCATATTTCTGGGTGTAACAGCACCTGCCACAGCACAATTAAAAATCGGATATATTCTTTCAGAGCGTATCCGGAGTGAATTTGAGGAGTTCAAGGAAGCTGAATCTCAACTCCAGCTTGAATACCGAAAAGTACAGTTTGAATTTGACCAAAGAGTTCAAAAATTAGATAGTCTAAAACAAGACTATGAGGTAAAACGCCTCATGTCGTTGGATAAGGGTGAAAGTATTAAACAAGAGATTGAACAGACAGAACGTCAGATTCAGACCTATCAGGCTGAAAAAGTTGGTCCCCAGGGAGAATTAATGCGCAAACAAGCACAAATGGAATATGATATACTAGGTAAAGTAAAGAAAGCTGTTGACAAAGTTGCTATTGGTGGTGGTTATGACTATATAATCGATGCATCTGTTGGATTATTATATTTCAAATCAAAATTTGATTTGACAGATGACGTCCTTCATGAATTACGAAAATTAGAACAAAATAAATAGTCGATATTGCAATTGTCTCTCAGTGAAATTGCATTACTAGTTAAGGGTGATGTGTCAGGTGATCCGGATTTGAAAATTTCTGGTGTATCGGAGATTCAAAATGGAAAACCCGGCACTATTACTTTTTTAGGAAATCCTTTATACGGGAAATATTTAGATAATACTGCTGCATCAGCAGTGTTCGTTTCTAAAAAGACAGACTTAAAGGACCATGATGGCATCATAGTTACTGATCCCCAATTAGCTATGGCCAAAACTTTATCTGTTTTTTATCCTGATAAAAAACCACCTGGAATAATTCATCCCAACACCTTTATTCATCATCATGCTAAAGTAGGTGTAGATGTAACCATAGATCCAGGAACGGTAATCGAATCAGGTGCCATAATTGGTGATGGGTCATGGATTGGTCCAAATGTATTTATCGGTGCCAATATTTCAATGGGAACTAACTGTAAGATTTATGCCAACACGGTTCTATATCATGATATTGTTATGGGGGATAAAGTAATTATCCATGCTGGTGCCGTGATTGGATCAGATGGATATGGGTTTGTTAATGATTCAAACCGCCAAGTTAAAATACCACAAGTTGGATCAGTTTTAATTGGAGATAATGTAGAGATAGGCTCAAATTCGACGATTGACCGTGCTACCATCGGGAATACAATCATTGGTGATATGTGTAAATTGGATAATTTAGTTCATATTGCTCATAATGTAAAAATTGGTCGTGGTTGTTTAATTACTGCTCAGGTTGGAATCGCGGGAAGTGCAGAGGTTGGAGACTTTTGTACATTTGCTGGTCAGGCCGGGGTTGTTCCTCATGTAAGAATTGGGGATAACTCAATAATTACCGGAAAATCGGGTGTTACTAAATCGTTATCAGGAAATGAAATATATGGGGGCTTTCCTGCACGTCCAATCAAAGAACAACATAAAAAAGATGCAATTTTAATAGAAGTGTCAAGAATGAGAAAACAACTTGACCAATTAATCAAAGGTTGATTCAAAAAGTAAACTTTAATTATGCATCGTAAGCAACGTACGGTTCAAAAACCAAAATCTTGTAATGGTATTGGTTTACATACAGGTGTAGAAAGTACGATTACATTTCACCCTGCTCCTGAGGATTATGGTATCCGGTTCATGCGCTCTGACATTAAGAATTCACCTGAGATTAAAGCTGATATTGATCATGTGGTGGATATATCCCGTGGAACAACAATTGAAGAAAATAATGTACGCATCCATACAGTTGAACATGCCCTGGCTGCTGTAACAGGATTGCAGATCGATAACGTTCTGATTGAATTAAATAGTAAGGAACCACCAGTAATGGATGGTAGTGCTAAAGATTTTGTCGATGCGCTTTTAGATGCAGGCCCTATTCTTCAAGACAAAAAGCGCAAAGTCTTAGAAATAAATCGTGCGGTCAACTATACTGACTATTATCGAGATATTGATATTCATGTGATTCCATCTGACCGTTTCAGGGTTACTTTTTTGGTTGAGTATCCCCTGCCTGCGTTGGGAACACAATATGAAGCGATCTATAATATGGAAGAAGACTTTGCAGTGGAAGTAGCTCCTGCGAGGACATTTTGTTTCCTTAGCGAGGTTGAAATGTTAAGAGAACAAGGGTTGATCAAAGGTGGTTCTTTAGATAACGCATTGGTAATAGTTGATAAAGAGATAGATAAAAATGAGATAGAACGCTTGCGCCACCTCTTTGGAATAGAAGAAACTATTATTCATGGTGTAAATGGTGTTTTAAATGGGAAAGTATTAAGGTTCAAAAATGAACCTGTTCGTCACAAAACACTGGATTTGATTGGTGATTTGGCGTTACTAGGATTCCCCATAAAAGGGCATGTTACAGCTGCAAGAGCTGGACATGCCAGTAATGTCGAATTTGTAAAGAAATTGAAAAAAGAATATTCTAAAGAATTAGACAAATTAAGGAATGGTGATATTGATGGATGATTTATTGCATAAAAGTAATTACGATATTCAGGATATATTAAAAGTTTTACCTCACCGTTACCCCTTTGTTCTTATTGATCGAATTATTGAAGTAAAACCTGGTGAATCAGTCACTGCTATGAAAAATCTGACATTCAATGAACCTTATTTCCAAGGTCACTTTCCAGGACAACCA
>DCMX01000155.1:19282-28179 GCA_002321855.1 Fidelibacterota bacterium UBA1611
TTTCCAGGACAACCAGTTATGCCGGGTGTTTTATCGTTAGAATCCTTGGCACAGACCACTGCTTTTTTGATGTTGCATGAGCTGGATGATCCCCTAAAGAAGAATATGTTTATATCTGGACTGGACAAAGTCCGTTTTCGTCGATTAATCACACCTGGCGATCAATTATTTTTCCATATCAGATTATTAAATAAAAAACTCAACTTATACAGATTTTCTGGCACATGTACAGTTAATGATAAAATAACAGTAGAAGCTTTAATATCTTCGAATTTAGTTGATCGTATGGAGGCCTAATATATCACTCCAGATTCATCCCACAGCTTTTGTGGATTCTAAGGCTAAGCTGGGAAGCGGTATATCGATTGGTCCCTATTCTATAATAAACTCTAATGTAACTATAGGTAATGGGACCATGATCGGTAATCATGTCACTATTGCACCAGGAACACGAATAGGGACTGAGTGTAGGATTTTCCATTCATCTTCAATAGGGGAAATTCCCCAGGATATGAAATTTACTGGTGAACAAACAGAAGCTATCATAGGAAATAGAACGACCATTCGTGAGTTTGTTACTATTAACCGGGGGACAAAAGATAGTGGGGTAACGATTATTGGAGATGACTGTTTATTGATGGCATATGTGCATATCGCACATGATTGCGTTATCGGAAAACAAGTGATCATGTCAAATATGACCACTCTTGGCGGTCATGTTAATATTGGTGATTTTGTATCTCTTGGTGGCGGAGTTATGATTCACCAATTTTGCAAAATTGGTGAACACGCATTTATTGGTGCAGGTTATTGGGCTGTGCAAGATGTACCCCCATATATACTTGCTGTAGGGACACCTTTAATATTTGGGGGGATAAATAATATTGGTCTAAAACGTCGCGGTTTTTCTGTCAAGGGAAGAAAGATAATCAAGGATATTTATAAACTGTATTTTCGCTCTGATGTGAATCGGAAAGACACCATAGTGAAAATATATAATAAATTTCCTGACTCTGAATATAAAACCCGTATCCTAGATTTTATTCAATCTAGCGACCGTGGGATTATTTAATTATATATATGATATATTTTCTTATAACACTCGGTTCTGCCGTGGTGGTACTATCTGCGCAACAGGCAAATTTTCGGTTTGACGATTTAGATAGGAAAAATGCTCAAAATATTGTTTTTCATGCATCATATTGGCTTAGCAATAATCCAAAATTGAATCCGGACTTTAATAATCACCGTTTGGGAATAAGCACAGGTTATTCTTCCTATTTCAGAGAGATCCATGATGGTCGATGGATTTTACCAGATTTTGATATAATTATGCGAGTAACGGGCAATCTTTCTCTAACAGGGAAACTGTATGGATTTCAATTGAAGGAAGATGCTCCCCATGTAATTGGAAGTGGGTTTCAATATTATTTTGGTAAAGATGATAGTAAAACATGGGTATCATCTATTCAGAGAATTGATCTAAAAGGCGTTGCTCACTTTAGACTAACATCAATTACTATGAATATCAATAAATGGTTTTCAGGCACCCTTGTAGATTATTGTCTTGGTGTTGGTGCTAATATATTTAAAGGACGATCTTACTATAAATCGATAGCAACACTTGGTAATATAGAAGGACAAGCTAATTTTTTTAGTATGGATGTCATAAAGCCTTTTAATTCATTCAAATCGGGAATAGGATTTAACATTCATCCTAATTACCAGCTATTCCGTGCTTATATAATGAAGAATTTTTTCTAATGCGAAAAAGGATATCCATACTTGGTTCTACCGGCTCAATTGGTCTTAATGCATTAGAGGTTGTACGGCATTTAACTGATAGATTGGATATTGTGTATTTATCAGCAAATAAAAATACAGAACGAATGGTAGAACAGTGCCGTGAATTTCATCCTGAAGCAGTGGTTATGAACGATGAGGAGGCTGCCGAAATAGTTTACAACAAAGTGAACAAAGATGGCATTGATGTTCTTTCTGGTCGGGAAGGACTTATAGAATTGGCCGGTAGGAAGGATGTAGAATTAATGCTGAATGGTTTGGTAGGGGCTTTAGGGATGGAACCTACTCTGGAAGCAGTTCTTGCTTGTGTAGATGTTGCCTTATCAAATAAGGAAAGCTTAGTAATGGCTGGAGATATTATAACTAAAACTATGAAAAAAACCGGGGCTCGCCTTTTCCCGGTTGATAGTGAACACTCTGCCATCTGGCAGTGTTTAGCAGGAGAATCGTTGGATGATGTCCGTAGAATTATCTTAACAGGTAGTGGTGGACCGTTCAGGTCCAGAGCAATCAATACATTTGTCGATGTAACCATAGAGGAAGCCTTGAACCATCCAAATTGGGATATGGGAAAAAAAATAACCATTGATTCGGCTACAATGATGAACAAAGGATTAGAGGTCATTGAAGCTTTCTGGCTATTTCGACTTGATGTATCCCAGGTTGATATAATAGTTCATCCCCAGTCTATCATTCATTCGATGATAGAATTAAAAGATGGTTCCATAAAAGCTCAATTAGGGGTGCCTGATATGAAGGTTCCGATTCAATATGCTCTGATGTATCCTCGACATGTGGATGCCCATTGGGAAAGATTGGATTTTACAAAATGTGGCGATCTGACTTTTCAACCACCAGATCTAGAACGATTTCCTTGCATCAAATTAGCGTTTGATGCAATCCGTCGAATGGGAACAACACCAGCTGTATTAAATCTATCAAACGATTATGCTGTATACAGGTTTTTAGATGGAAAAATCAGGTTTACAGATATCCCAAGGATTATAGAGAGTGCGATTGAAAAACATGAATGGTTAGAGGACCCATCGTTAAATGATTTGAAAATATTAGATAAGTGGACAAAATTATTAGTGGAAAATTTTTGAGGATTTGGAACTTTAATCCGATTTTAATGTAGATTTTAAATATGTGGAGGAATTTATGATTTTTATATGGGCCACAATTCTGGTTCTGGGAGTGCTCATTTTTGTGCATGAATTGGGTCATTATTTGGCAGCACGATCCGTTGGGGTTCGAGTAGAAAGATTTTCCATCGGATTCCCTCCTCGTTTTCTTTCCTGTAAATCCGTTGATGATGGCTGGGATGTACGCGTATTCTTTTACCGTTTATATCAAGCCAAGATTTCATGGGGCCCTGTTTTTGAAACTCATATCTCCACCCCTGGAAGAATTGGTAGCACTACGGAATATGTTTTAGCACTCGTACCTTTGGGTGGTTACGTGAAAATGGCAGGGGTCATTGATGAAAGTATGGATACCGAAATAACTCATTCACCCGATGAATTAATAAGTAAACCATTTTGGGCAAAACTTTGGGTTTTGAGTGCAGGCGTGATTATGAACATATTGACCGCTTTCATTTTGTTTGCTGGAATTGCTTATGTTCAGGGAAGCCCTGAAGTAATAGATAAACCGGTAATAAGTGAACTTCAGCCGGGTATGCCTGCTGAAAATGCTGGACTGGAACCTGGAGATAGAATTACTGCTGTTAACGATGAATCGGTTACTTCTTGGTTCGAATTGCAATCTGTGATCAATAAGATTCCTGACACCCCCATCACGATAACTTTATTGCGCGGGTCAGAAGAGATGGAATTCTCATTTACTACGTCTCACTATATTGTCCCCACAGATAATGGTCTTGATACCTTGGGGGTTATCGGCATTATTCAGGAGCATGTATACCATCCAATAACAATTGGTCAAGCGATTGTATCCGGATATATAGGTACCCTGAACAGCTTTGGATTGATTTTTTTGACCTTCAAAATGTTGGGGAATGGTTCTGCGTCGATGAAAGATCTTGGTGGGCCTGTCATGATTGCTCAGTTAGCAGGACAATCTGCGCAAGCTGGGTGGATACCATTACTCACATTTATGGCATTGATCAGTGTTAATCTTGGGTTTATTAATATTCTACCTGTTCCTGGCTTGGATGGAGGACATATCCTGATTATTCTAATAGAGAGTATTCTAAGACGGCCATTAAGTATCAAAGCTCGCTTAACAATTCAGCAAGTGGGCATGGTCTTTCTATTATTACTTATGGGGACAGTAATGTTTAATGACATTTCCAGATTGCTGAATTAGATTATTCTTGCCAACTCTAGCTTTAGCGAACCGAACTTCAATTTTATATTGATTTTCACCGGAATCTTATTAATACTTTCTGTTGAGTACCATATCGTCAATTGTCCTGCATTTTTAAATGATTTTCCATCAGTCCTCATAGGCATTACCTTAACAGTATTGTATTCACCCATTGGAATTCGAATTTTTTCCACGGGTGAAACATCGAATTGTAATAGAGCGATTTTCCCGCCGTCAATTATATTAAACTGAAAATTATTGCCAGAGATTAATGTTTTTTTTCTGAATTGGTAAATCAGAGAATATGGGTCATATACGGGAGGAACGTAGGATATAGTATCATTTTTATAGATGAAAATATTTTTTTCAGGAAATAATTGGGTGAATGAATCATGTTGATACTCTCCTTCGCGAATAACCTTTTTTATTGATTTAGGGGTCCATGTTTTTGAGTTTACATCTATGTTGATTTTGTCATTGATTGGAAATATATAATCAGCTACTGATATGGTTTTGGCCTGAAATAAAATATGAATGACAGAATCAACACCCGTATTCTGCACATCAATTTTTAATTGGCCTTCTGCAACATATATCCCCCCAAAGTAAGCATTGTAAATCAGTGTTTCGGTCCACTTATCACTCTGCCCTCCAAGAGCACAGTAAAGGAATAAAGATAAAATTATTTTTTTCATCGAATAATTATGAAATCACCATCTTTATATTGATATATTTTCGATGCTTCCCCTGATATTCTACCGTCTTCGATAATGAGGTCAATTCCATTACCGAATGTCATTGATATATCATCAGGGATTTCCAATGGTCTTTCTCCGGATCTGTTAACACTTGTTGTGGTCATGGGTATTCTACAGGATGATGATAAAGCTTTGCAGAACGGATGATTAGGAATCCGAATTCCGAGAGAATGCCCGATACCTAAAATAGTATCATGAACGACCCCAGGATTTACTGGAACGATTACGGTATCTGATCTCGCTAAAATATTTAATGCTTCTTGCATGTACTGATTTGAAAGGTTCATCCATTCTGTTGCAGTTTCTTTATTCGCAGCTAAAACAGTCATGGGCCCTTTCCGTTCTTTCAATAGATTTAATCTATCTATAGCCTTTGCATTGGTTGCATCGACACCAAAACCGTATAATGTATCAGTCGGGTATACCAATATCCCACCAGATAGGACAATATTAGTGGCCGCTATTAGTGCATTATCATTTTGCCAATTTATTTGATTCAATCTGAATTCTTTGGTTTGGTCTTCCAGCGTTGGTGAAACCAGAAATACTGCTCTGGATAGTTTTGTACATATTTTTCTAATATTCTTGTATATGCTTGAGTGATTTTTCCTGTTGTGGTGTCTGCAGAAATAATTGGCAGAAACTCCAACTGATATTTTTGAAATCCCGTTTTGATACAAACACTAAATATCATAGGAGCACTCGTATTCTTATGGAAAATAGCCGCGCCTTTTGGTGTAGAGGCCGGTATCCTGAAAAAATCGACAAAGACGCCTTTTTTCTTTGCATCCTGATCACTTACAAGCCCAAGAAGTTTGTTCTCATTGAGGATATTGTACATACTTTCTATCGGTTCCTTACGAAATATTTGTTTCACACCACTGAGTTCCCGTTGCTCCTTAAAAAATTTGTCCGAACCCCGATTCTGCTGCTGATGAGCAATACCAGTGAGTTTATAATTATTAAGCCCCAACCATGCCCCCAGCATTTCCCAGGCGCCAAAGTGCGCAGAAATAAATATCACTCCTTTGTTCTGTTTAAGAGCTTTATCCAATACATCCTTTCCATGAATACTATATTCAACGTTTTCCCATGCTGCAGGAAACGCTAAAAATTGTATAAAATTATATATGAAAAATTGATAAGTATTTTTCAATGTATTCTCAACCCATTCCACTGATCGATCAGGAAAAGCCATTGTCAGGTTTCTTCGAGCAAGATCCTTTCGTTTTGGTATATGGTGAAATCCCAAACTAGCAATTCGTTGAGATAAACGATATTGCGAAGATATTGACATCATTGATACAAACCTTCTTAGACCCATTAGGAATCGGTATGTCAATTGATTTGAAACTTTCATAGAGAGCTGGGATTTTAATTAATAAAATCTTTTCGAATATGAGAATAAATAGTGGATTGATTATGGACAAATTACAAGAAATGGAGTGAAATTTAGCTTATATGAAAAAAGTAATTATTTACTTTACTGTCTGGTTATCGGTTCTTTACTCTCAGATTGTTTACCACGTTCCCATTGAAGGCACCATTGACCTTGGTCTGCCACCATTTATAGAACGCTCCATCCAGGAAGCAGAATCAAAGAGTGCAGATGCAATCATCTTTGAGGTCAATACATTTGGCGGGAGGGTAGATGCGGCTACCCAGATCAAGGATGCTATTATGGACTCGCAGGTCAAAACAGTAGCGTTTATCAATAAACGAGCAATTTCTGCTGGGGCTCTTATCTCCTTATCGTGCGAAAAGATTTATATGACCGGGGGCGCGACTATCGGTGCCACAACTGCTGTGGATATGTCTGGGAAAAAAGGTAGTGAAAAGGTTATCAGTTATATGCGTGAAGAGATGGCGTCCACAGCAGAAAAAAGAGGACGTAATAAGGACATCGCTCGTGGCATGGTAGATGAAGAATTGGAATTTCAAAAGAAAGTGACAAAGGAATATGTTACAGAAGAAGGTGAAACAGATACAATTAAGATCACAAATTATTTTTTAATTATAGATGGTGATACAACCGATGTTAATGATATCGAAGGCCGAAAACAGGGGAACCTGATAACTTTGACCACGGAACAGGCACTAAAATACCATATAGCTGATAAAACAGCAGAAACAATTGATGCTGTTTTAGATTCTCTCGGTTTGTCAGGTGCTTCTGTGTATAAAACCAGTGAGAACTGGTCGGAATCTATAGTGCGGTTCTTAACTAATCCAGTAGTGTCATCTCTTTTAACAACGTTCGGATTCCTGGGGATCTTGTTTGAACTGCAGAGCCCTGGCTGGGGGGTTCCTGGTTCTATTGGGTTGACATGCCTGATCCTATCACTGGGTGCTTCCTATATTGCCGAGTTGGCTACTATGACAGACTTTCTCATTATTTTTGCAGGATTAATGTTCCTTGTCATAGAAGCTTTGGTGATTCCTGGTTTTGGGATACCTGGGATCGTCGGGATCGTAATGATTCTGTGGGGTTTATATTTGTTGTTATTACCCGATGTTCCTGTTGGTGAGGAAGTATTGGGGCAAGCTACCAACGGACTACTTATTGGGATCCTTGGAGGTATAGTAGGTTTAATTCTTTTGTTAAGAGCGATGACCAGAACAAAATTTTGGATAGATCTAACATCACCAAGTGTGCAGAGCCGTGAGGAAGGATACACTACGACCCTGGGGTGGGAAAACCTAGTGGGAGAATATGGAATTACTGATACAGACTTACATCCTTCAGGGTGGATTAAAATAAACGATCAACGAATCTTTGCTGTTAGCGAAGGAGCATTTATTGATAATAAAACTTCAGTGACCGTTCTTTCGGTTGATGGAAACCGGGTTGTTGTTCGCGAGAAATCAGATTAGGTAAAAAGGAGAAATATCATGCCTGTGATTCAGATAGCATTATTGATTTTTGTTGTATTATTTATTGTCCTGTTCTTTTATTTTGTGCCATTGGGCATGTGGGTCCAAGGGGTTGTATCATTGGGCTTGGGCCGAATACGAATTGTTGATTTGATTCGAATGCGGTTACGAAAGATCTCACCACGGATGGTGGTCGATGGTGTCATTAACACTCATAAAGCAGGTCTAATAAATATTTCTACGGATATGCTGGAGACCCATTACCTTGCTGGCGGAAACGTTGTTAATGTTGTTGATGCATTAATTGCTGCAGATAAAGCTAATATACCTCTTCAGTTTGAGACAGCCACCGCTATAGATCTAGCCGGTAGGGATGTAAAAACAGCAGTACAGACCAGCGTATACCCAAAAGTGATTGATGCGCCCGCTACAGGAACGCTGGCGGCTGTCGCAAAAGATGGTATTGAAGTTAAAGCAAGGGCAAGGGTCACCGTTCGTACGAATATCCCGGGTCTTGTGGGAGGCGCCACTGATGACACCGTCATTGCCCGTGTGGGTGAAGGAATTGTCAGTGCAATTGGTTCTGCAAAAACTTATTCTGCTGTTTTAGAGAACCCAGACAGTATTTCTAAATCCGTTCTGAATAAGGGGTTGGATTCTGGGACAGCGTTTGAGATCTTATCCATTGATATAGCAGATCTAGACGTTGGCAAGAATATAGGTGCCAGCCTGCAAGCAGACCAGGCAGAAGCTGATCTTAGGGTTGCACAGGCAAAGGCAGAGACCCGCAGAGCTATGGCAGTTGCTGAGGAACAGGAAATGATTGCAAGGACCCAGGAAATGAGAGCAAAGGTGGTAGAGGCAGAATCTGAGGTCCCTAAAGCTATGGCACATGCTTTCAGGGAAGGGAACATGGGAATTTTTGACTATTACAATATGAAAAATATTGTGGCTGATACTGGAATGAGAGACTCCATTGCAGGGTCTACCGATGAATCGTCTTCTGAACCAGATGATCATGATCATGATTATGATTAATGAATATTCAATAACAACCTATGTGTTATAATTGAATGGGTAACTGGGTCTTTCTATTACTGCTTTACGTCCTGTTTGGCTGGATGAAGAAAA
>DCMX01000046.1:0-2664 GCA_002321855.1 Fidelibacterota bacterium UBA1611
TCTTCCGGTGGTGCTCGAATGCAGGAAGGTGCATTATCACTGATGCAATTAGCAAAAACTAGTGCTCACCTGGCAAAATTTTCGAAAGGTGGTGGTCTCTATATTTCCATTTTGACTGATCCAACAACTGGTGGTGTTACCGCCAGCTATGGCATGTTAGGTGATATTATTATGGCTGAGCCTGGAGCTCTTATTGGATTTGCCGGCCCTCGAGTAATAAAACAAACTATTGGTCAGGATCTCCCAAAAGGTTTTCAACGTGCTGAGTTTTTGTTGCGAAAAGGATTTATTGACCATATTGTTTCCCGTAGTGAAATGAAGGATAAATTATCTCGGTTGATTGAACTTTTAACATGACCAAGCATAGAATCTTGATAACTAACGATGATGGAATTTATGCGCCTGGTATTTATGCACTTTGGGAAGCTATGTGTAGTATTGGTGATCCAATTGTCATCGCGCCCGAGACAGAACAAAGTGCTGTAGGACACGCCATTACTATCAGTGACCCACTGCGAGTTGTTTCTGTTCAACGCTCGGGTGGCTTTAAAGGGCTTGCCGTTACAGGCACACCATCCGATTGTGTGAAAATTGCAATCAAATCAATCCTTGATAAGAAACCAGCCATTTTAATTTCCGGAATTAATCAAGGTGCCAATGTAGGAAAGAATATTATATACTCTGGAACTGTTTCTGCTGCTACTGAGGGGACAATACTCGGGATTCCGTCCATCGCTATTAGTTTGGAATCATATAGATCTGATGATTGGAGAGGTGCTAAAAAAACAGCGGTTGATTTGGCCTGTTATGTTCTACAATACGGTGTCCCGAAAGGTACCCTATTGAACGTTAATGTTCCTTATTGTGACCCAAACGAAATCAAAGGGATTAAAATTACTAGACAAGGCAACCAGTATTTCAAGGATGCTTTTGACGAACGAACAGATCCACGAGGTCGGACCTATTATTGGATGAAAGGAAAAATTATTGATGAAGATGAATCACTGGATTTTGATGGAAAAGCTGTTGCTGAAAAATATGTTAGTGTGACACCGATTCACTTCAATGTAACAAATGAATCTTATATAGAAAAATTGAATAAACAATTCACTGATGAAAGGCCTTAATAAAGATGGCGTAGTGATCCTTGATTTTGGATCACAATATACCCAACTGATTGCCCGGCGAATTCGGGAACAAAATGTGTACTCTGAAATTCTTCCCCCAGAGACATCTCTCAATAAAATATTAAATCGAGAACCAGCTGCAATGATTTTGTCCGGCGGACCCTCAAGCGTATATGAAAAGAATGCACCAAAATTTGATTCTCAAATACTAAAAACCGACCTACCGACCCTGGGGATCTGTTACGGGTTCCATTTGCTTGCACAGCACCAAGGCGGAAAAATAGAATCCACAGGAAAAGGCGAATATGGTTTTGCTGAAATTTCAGCAGATGATTCTACAGGACTCCTGGAAGGCATTTCATCACCATCACGGGTCTGGATGAGCCATGGCGACCGGGTAAGCCAAATTCCAGATGGCTGGCATACCTTGGCCCATTCTTCAAATGGTGTAGTGGCCGCCATTTCCAATGAAGATCAAACCATTGTTGCCACTCAATTTCATCCAGAAGTTTCTCATACTGCAGAAGGAGAAACTATTTTGCGGAATTTCCTTTTCAAAATTGCTGATTGTGTACCCAAATGGACTGTAAGGAACTTTATTCAGGAGCAGATTGAGGTGATTCGGAAACAGGTAGGTGATGGAAAAGTTCTGGTTGGTGTTAGTGGGGGCGTGGATTCTACCGTGGTTGCTGCACTGCTTCATAAAGCTATAGGAGATAGGTCCACCGCAGTTCTGATAGATCATGGTTTGCTCCGCAAGGAAGAAGCAAAAAATTGCACTAATGCATTAAAGGATGGTCTGGGAGTGAACATTCATTGTTATAATGAATCGAAACTCTTTCTTTCAAAATTGGAGGGTGTGGTTGACCCTGAAAAAAAACGAGAAATTATTGGGAACCAATTCATTTATTCTTTTGATCGCATTGCTAATGAATTAGGTGATATAAGTTATTTAGCGCAAGGAACACTATACCCCGACGTAATCGAAAGTGGTGTGAGCAGTGGCAAAACAGCACATGTAATTAAAAGCCATCATAATGTAGGCGGTCTCCCGGAGGATATGCAATTTAAGTTGATCGAACCATTACGAGAATTATTTAAGGATGAAGTCAGAAGCGTGGGAAGAGAATTAGGATTACCGAGAGCATTGATAAAACGTCACCCATTTCCCGGTCCTGGCCTTGCTGTTCGAATTATTGGACGTGTTACAAAAGAACGAATCAATATCCTTCAGGAAGCTGACCATGTTTATATGGATATTCTCCATGAAGATGGTTTATACAATGAAATTTGGCAAGCATTTGCGGTATTAATTCCAGTTCAAACTGTGGGAGTCATGGGTGACCAGCGAACCTATGAAAGTCTGCTTGGGTTAAGAGCTGTCACCAGTACAGATGGTATGACTGCGGATTGGTATCGGATGCCGCCAGAAACGTTGACAAAAATATCTAACAGGATTGTGAATTCTGTCCGAGGGATCAATCGTGTAGTTTATGACATTACGTCAAAACCTCCCAGCACCATTGAATGGGAATAA
>DCMX01000046.1:3063-5052 GCA_002321855.1 Fidelibacterota bacterium UBA1611
CAAGAAAGAAAATATTTTCTTGATTAAAATGCTTGCTGTAATTATTAGTATCAGAAAGGTAAAAATTGAAAAAAGTGAGAACTGTACCACTTTTTTAATCTTAAACTGGGAAACAGATAACAAATAGCTAAAAAAATGTGTGGAATCATTGGATATATTGGGAAGCGCGATGCGGTTCCTTTGCTTTTAAAAGGATTGAAACGTCTAGAATACAGAGGCTATGATTCTGCGGGAATTGCTATTCTTACTGATGGTCAAATTGATTCTATTAAAAAATCTGGAAAGGTGTCCCAACTTGAAGTTTTGGTAGACGATACAGCTATGAAGGGCAGTATAGGTATCGCACATACTCGTTGGGCAACACATGGCAATCCCAACGATATAAATGCTCACCCCCATTTAGATCATACTGGCAAAATTGCCTTAATTCATAATGGCATAATAGAAAATCATGCAACGATTCGCACGGTTCTCGAAGAACGTAAAATCCCCTTTACTTCCGATACTGATTCAGAGGCTCTTGTGCAGCTTATATCTGCCATGTATTTTGATGATGACAAACTTTCCTTCGAAGGGGCATTCCGTGCTGCCCTGCAGGATGTTGTAGGTGCCTATGGTGTGGTTGCTGTTTGTATAGATGAGCCGGGAACAGTCTGGGCAGCCCGTATGGGAAGCCCATTGGTGATAGGTATTGGAGAAAATGAATATTTTCTAGCCAGTGATGCATCTCCCATTGTAGAATACACACGAAATGTAATTTATCTCGATGAAGGGGAGATGGTTAAGCTGACCCAAGATAATCATTCTATATCACGAATTGACTCAACCGAGATTGTTACAAGAGGTTCCATTGAAGTTGAGATGAGCATTGAGCAAATTGAAAAAGGTGACTTTAATCATTTTATGCTGAAGGAAATTAACGAACAGAAACACACAATTACTGATACCATGCGAGGCCGGCTAAACCTGGAAGACGGAACCACCCATCTGGGCGGTATAGCCGATTGTATACCGAACATTCTGTCTGCGAATCGAGTCTATATAACGGCCTGTGGAACATCATGGCATGCTTCCTTGATTGGCAAACAGCTTATTGAACATTACGCTCAAATTCCGGTAGATGTTGAATATGCATCTGAATTTCGCTACAGAAATGCCATTATAAACCATGATACGGTTCTTATCGCGGTCAGCCAGTCCGGCGAGACCGCCGATACCTTAGCAGCAATCAGAAAGGCAAAGAGTCTGGGTGCCTTGACCATCGGGATCTGTAATGTTGTCGGCAGCAGTATTGCCCGGGAAACCGATGCAGGTATATATACTCATGCCGGGCCTGAAATTGGGGTGGCTTCTACAAAAGCATTTACGGCGCAAGTGGCGGTCATGACAATGTTAGCCCTTTCGCTGGGACGACGTAAGGGCTTCGATGCTGAACTTGGAAGGTATTTAACTAAAGCACTTCATCATATCGATGATGATATCCATACCATTTTGGACAATGATCAGGGTATTCGGAGTGTGGCCCAAGATACTTACATGGTTGATAACTTCCTTTATCTGGGTCGTGGTATCAATTTCCCTGTAGCATTGGAAGGCGCATTGAAACTGAAGGAGATTTCCTATATTCATGCGGAAGGCTACCCGGCAGCAGAAATGAAACATGGTCCAATTGCCCTTATCGATGAAAATATGCCGGTAGTATTTATTGCGCCCAAGGATGATACCTATTCAAAAATATTATCGAATATTCAAGAAGTTAAAGCTCGAAAAGGGATTGTAATTAGTATTACAGACCGAAGAACAAGAGAATTGGAATTTTTATCCAATCATCTTCTGGAAGTTCCAATGACACATAAACATGTCTTCCCAATTACAGTTTCGATTATATTACAATTACTCGCTTATCATTTGGCTGTATTGAGAGGCTGCGAAATCGATCAACCCCGGAACCTCGCAAAATCAGTGACCGTCGAATAATTCCAACTTTCT
>DCMX01000189.1:0-8798 GCA_002321855.1 Fidelibacterota bacterium UBA1611
GATTCAACGTGTGCTAGATAATTCTTATAACGTTTTACTCGTTTTTTATAGACTGGGTGAGCTATCTCTCTAGTCACCCTTACATTAACAGTCTTACTCATTTCCCCGCTAATGACCCTACCTGTTAATATTTGTCTTTTCCTTTTTTTATTCATCAATTATTGTTCTCAATCTGCCGTATGTCTAGATGATATTCACGAAGAATTGTTTTTATTCGAGCAACTTCACGCTTTATTTTTCTAATCTGAGTAGAATCTTCTAACTGCTGGAGTGCCTGCTGAAATCTTAAATTCTGGACGGCTTCCAAATTATCACTAAGCTTCTCAACCAGTTCTGAATAGTTCAATTCATTTAAATTAGAGGTTTTCAATTAAATTTCTCTCCGTGCCACTAACTTTGTTTTAATAGGTAATTTATGACCAGCATTTCTGAATGCTTCTTCAGCCATTGATCTGTCAACCCCTTCTATTTCAAAAAGTATACGCCCAGGCTTTACCACAGCTACCCAATATTCAGGTGTGCCTTTACCCTTTCCCATACGTGTTTCCGCTGGTTTAACCGTAACTGGCTTATCAGGGAAAACTCGTATCCATAACTTTCCTAATTTTCTTACAATTCGGGAAATCACGATTCGTGATGCTTCAATTTGTCTAGCCGTTATCCAACCACTCTCAATTGCCTTCAGTCCATAAGTGCCAAAAGCAACATGACTACCTCGTGTGGCCATACCACGGCGATTACCACGGTGATGACGTCTATATTTTGTTTTTTTCGGTTCTAGCATCTATAATATTTATTAATTAACCTTTGCATATCCAAACCTTTACACCAATAACACCATAGGAAGTTTGTACTTCTGTCAATGCATAATCAATTTGAGCGCGCAAAGTGTGTAAAGGAACACTTCCATCTGAATATTTCTCACTTCGCGCTATCTCCACACCACCTAAACGCCCCGCAATATTTATACGTATACCGTTAGCACCCATCCGCATAGTAGCCTGTATAGCTTTGTTAACAACTCGCCGATAAGATATTTTCTTTTTAAGTTGATGGCCAATACTTGCCCCAACTAAAGCTGCATCCAGTTCAGGTCTTTTTATCTCTGAAATATTGATTTGAGAATCTTTTTTACTATCTCCATCTGATTTTTTTTCATTAATCAGTTGGCTTAATTCTTTTTTCAATCGATTTACCTCTTCCCCACCACGACCAATGACAATCCCAGGACGAGATGTATATATAGTCACTACCACCTTTTTTAAGGTGCGGCTTATTTCTACGAGTGAAATTCCTGCATTCGGTAAACGATATTGGATATATCTTCGGATTTTTGAATCCTCTTCCAACACTTCCGAGAAATTATTTCTATGTGCAAACCAATTAGAGCGCCAATCTTTATTAACACTTAATCGGAAGCCAATAGGATTTGTTTTTTGACCCAAAATTCCCTCTGTTAATTATTGTCTGTTAACACAATTGTTAGGTGACTTGTTGGACGACGTAATCTAGAGGCACGGCCCATTGATGCAGCGCGAAATCGTTTCATTACTGGACCACCATTCACAAAAGCTTCTTTTATATCCAATTTTTCTGGATTCATATTCACATCATCAACCATTTGCATCATATTCGCGATTGCAGAACGTATTGTTTTCTCAATAATCAAAGCCGATTTTTGAGGTGTAAAATGTAAAATATTTAATGCATCACCGACAGCACGTCCACGTACGATATTAAGTGTTTTACGAAGTTTCCGAGGAGATTGATGTATATATCTGGTCATAGCTTTTGATTCCATAACTATTTCCTATCACCAGAGTGCATTCTAAATATTCTGGTTGGAGAAAATTCTCCTAATTTGTGTCCAACCATATTTTCATTAATCAAAATAGGTATAAATTGATTTCCATTATGGACAGCAAATGTATGACCAACAAATTCAGGTGTGATCATTGAGCGCCGAGACCAAGTTTTTATAACCTTTTTCTTCCCGCTTTTAGTCATCTTATCTATTATTTTCAAGAGTTTTTCATCCACATATGGACCCTTTTTTAAAGATCTAACCATTTAAATTTCCTATTTGCGTCTTCTTACAATCATTGAATTAGATTTATTATTTTTCTTTCGTGTCTTGTATCCTTTGGTTGGTTTCCCCCATGGGGTACAGGGATGCCTCCCTCCAGATGATTTACCTTCTCCACCACCCATTGGGTGATCTACTGGGTTCATGGCTACGCCACGAACACTTGGACGGCGTCCCAACCATCTTGAACGTCCTGCTTTACCAGAAACAACTTGTTCATGGGTACGGTTACCAATCTGACCTATTGTGGCCTTACAACTGTGTTTTACCATTCTGATTTCACCCGATGGCAGTTTTAGGGTTGTATAGCCACCATCATGTGCCATGACCTGCGCAGACGTCCCGGCTGAACGAACTACTTGCCCTCCTCGACCTGGTACTAATTCAATATTATGAACGAATAATCCAGTTGGAATGTTAACAAGTTGCATAGCGTTACCATTTTTTAAAGGAACTTTTTCACCTGCTACTATATAATCATTAACCTTTAATCCAACAGGACTAAGAATATATCTTTTATCACCGTCAGCATAATTGATTAGAGATATATATGCAGAACGGTTTGGGTCATATTCTATTGTCATCACCTTACCAGGGATATCTGATTTATCTCTTTTAAAATCAATAACACGATAACGTCGTTTGTGCCCTCCACCTTGATGTCGTACGGTTATACGACCATAATTATTTCGCCCGCCTTTCCTTTTTAATGCAGTTGTCAATTTTTTTTCTGGTTTACTTGTTGTTATATCAGAAAAATCCGGACGTGATGCAAAACGGCTACCGGGGGTTATTGATTTTAAGTTACGAATACCCATATTTAGCTTGCTGTTTCTCCCTGAACTAAATCTATTGTGAATCCATCGTTCAAGGTTACAACTGCTTTTTTCCAGTTAGATCTTTTCCCTCTGGTTCGAATAACTCTACCCCCGCTTTTAATTGTCATTTGTTTAGTTTTTCCTAAACCATTCATTGTGGCTATTTTTTTAACCTTCACATCAAATTTCTCTTCAACTGCTTTTTTTATTTGCGGCTTATTGGCATCTTTTGTTACCAAAAATGCAAATTTGTTCTCACGCTCTTTTAGAATAGCCATCTTTTCAGTCAAAATTGGTTTCAAAATTAATTTTACATACATAATAAGTTTTACACTTTTAGCATAGTTGTTAATACCAATAAACTATCTTTGTCCATTAACAGAATTTCACAATCCAATAGGTCATAGGTACTTGCCTTTGAAGCATTAACAATATATACATATCTCAAATTTTGTGTTGACCATTCGATTTTTTTGTCAAGGTCACTAATCAATACAGTTAATTTTTTTTTATGTATACCAAGATTTTTTAATAAGGAAACAAAATTAGATGTTTTATGTGAATCAATCTGGAATTTTTCCACAATAACTATCTCATTGTTTGCTATTTTACTCGATAATACTGATTTACGCGCTAATTTGCTTAGTTTCTTTGATAATTTTTTGTTATAAGAATGGGGTTCTGGGCCAAACACTCTTCCTCCTCCCCTCCAAAGTGGTGAACGTATTGTTCCAGCACGGGCAACACCTCGGCCTTTTTGTCGCCATGGTTTTCTACCACCTCCAGCAACGGAAGCGCGGTTTTTAGTCGAATGGGTCCCTTGCCGCAGGTTCGTTAACTCTGCCAACACTGCTTGACGAATAACTGGTTCGTTTGGCTTTATTCCAAAGACGGATTCATCTGCTTTTATTTGACTGGGTTTTGACCCATCGAGTTTTAAAACATTTAGCTTCATATTATCTATAAATAGTTATTATCGCATTATTAGGACCAGGTACCGAACCCTTTACAAATAATTGATTCTTTTCATAATTAATTTTGACAATCTGCAGGTTCTTAATGCTTACTTTGACATTTCCATAATGACCAGGCATTTTTTTTCCAGGAAATACACGTGAAGGATATGATGCAGCACCAACTGAACCTCCATGTCGTGCTGTATCACCCATCCCATGTGTTTTCCGTTGAAGACTAAAATTATGACGCTTAATTACACCAGAAAATCCATGGCCTTTAGAATTACCTGTAATTTTAACGAATTCACCGATTTTGAATAAATTAGAGTCAAATACCTGACCATTTCTATAATCAAAACTTGGGACCTTTTGGAACTCTGCCAGTATGGCTTTAGGCGATACTAATGCTTTATCAAAATGACCTTGAAGTGGTTTATTCGTATGTTTCCCTTTCCGGTCTTTATATCCTACTTGAATAGCTTCATATCCATCTATAGTATTAGTTTTTATTTGCGTCACAACACAGGGGCCCGCTTCCAGCAAGGTTACAGGTATAACATCGCCCCTTTCATCAAAGATTCTCGTCATACCAATTTTTCTACCAACCAAGCCACGCATCATTAAACCTTAATTTCGATATCCACACCAGCTGGTAAATCCAACTTCATTAACGATTCAACAGTTTTCGGATTTGAATTAATTATATCTACGAGCCTTTTATGTATGGTAGTTTGGAATTGCTCACGTGATTTCTTATCAACATGAGGAGAACGTAATACTGTGTATATTGAACGCTTCGTTGGCAAGGGGATTGGTCCAGATATTATTGCACCTGTTGATTTTGCGGTTTTCACAATTTTGTCTGTTGACTTATCAAGCAATATATGATCATATGCCCGCAGACTAATACGTATGGACTGTTTAGCCATTATTCTTTAATTGCCTATTCAATGATATCCGTAACTACACCAGCACCAACTGTATGACCACCCTCACGAATAGCAAAACGCAATTCCTTGTCCATGGCAATAGGAGTGATCAATTCGACTTCGAATTCAACATTATCACCAGGCATGACCATTTCCGTGCCGCTCGGCAAGGTCACAACCCCCGTCACATCCGTGGTCCGAAAATAAAACTGCGGTCTATACCCATTAAAAAATGGCGTATGCCGCCCTCCCTCTTCCTTCTTTAAAATATACACACTGGACCTGAACTTAGTATGAGGTGTTATACTTCCAGGTACAGCCAATACCTGACCACGTTTCAATTCACCCTTATCAACGCCGCGAAGTAACATGCCAGCATTGTCACCGGCCCGACCTTCATCCAGCAGCTTCCGAAACATTTCGACACCTGTAACCGTGGTCCTCTTTTGATCTCCCATACCAATAATCTCAATCTCATCACCCACTTTCACAATACCACGTTCAATACGACCCGTACCAACTGTGCCACGACCCGTGATGCTGAAAACATCCTCCACGGGCATCAAAAAAGGCTTATCAATATCGCGCTTCGGTTCGGGTATGAAACCGTCACAAGCATCCATTAATTCCACAATACATTTATTGGCAACATCATCACCAGGATTACTCAAGGCATTCAAGGCACTGCCCTTTACGATTGGCGTGTCATCACCAGGAAATTCATACTCATTCAAAAGATCACGCAACTCCATTTCAACTAGTTCCAAAAGCTCCGGATCATCAACCTGGTCCGTCTTATTCATAAACACCACTACACTGGGTACATTCACCTGCCGCGCCAATAGAACATGCTCCCGAGTCTGAGGCATGGGCCCATCCGCAGCTGATACAACTAGTATGGCACCATCCATCTGGGCAGCACCGGTAATCATATTCTTGATATAATCGGCGTGACCCGGACAGTCTACATGAGCATAATGACGATTCTCTGTCTCATATTCCACATGGGCCGTCTGAATAGTGATACCCCGCTCACGCTCCTCCGGAGCATTATCAATACTATCAAATGAACGAACCTCAGCCATACCATGTGCGCTCTGATGCAATGTGATCGCTGCTGTCAAAGTCGTCTTACCATGGTCTACATGACCAATTGTACCTATGTTCACATGCGGCTTTGTTCGTTCAAATTTTTCCTTTGCCATTAGAAACTCCTGAAATTAATCTTTATGATGCTTTGCCATGTACCCGTTCTATAATTTCATCTTGGACACTAGAAGGTACCTGTTGAAAATGCGAAAATTCCATGTGAAAGACTGCACGACCCTGCGTAATAGACCTTAGGTCTGTAACATAACCAAACATATTGTTTAACGGTACATTTGCCTTGACTACTTGGGCTTTTTTTCTTTGCTCCATACCATCAATTTTTCCGCGTCGAGCACTAATATCTCCCATCACATCACCAAGATACTCAGCAGGCACGATAATTTCTATCTTCATAATAGGTTCCATGAGCCTTGGTTTTGCTTTCTTACACGCATCCTGGATCGCCATAGAACCAGAAATTTTAAAAGCCATTTCTGATGAATCCACTTCATGGTAAGAACCAAAAATTAGTTCTACGCGCACATCTTCAATAGGATATCCTGCGATAACGCCGTTTTTGAGCGCTTCTTGAATGCCTTTGTCTATTGATGGGATATATTCACGTGGAATCACTCCACCTACAATCTTATTCTCAAAATGATAACCTTTACCGGGATCATTAGGTTTAACGTTGATCACAACATGTCCGTATTGACCTCGGCCACCAGACTGACGAATAAATTTGGCCTCAACATCATTTACTGGGGAAGTTAACGCTTCACGATACGCTACAATAGGCTTACCAATATTAGCACGAACCCGAAATTCCCTCAGAAGACGTTCCACAAGAATTTCTAAATGCAGCTCACCCATTCCCGAAATAATTGTTTGTCCAGTTTCACTATTTGTTGAAACTTGGAATGTGGGATCCTCATCTCCTAATTTAACAAGAGCTTTACTAAGTGAATCCTGGTCTACTTTACTGACCGGCTCCAACGAAACCGATACCACCGGTTCGGGGAAATCCATAGACTCCAATAAAATTTTATTTTTTTCATCACAAATGGTATCACCTGTTTTTACGTTCTTAAGACCAACCGCGGCAACAATTTCACCGGCAGACATATCATCACGATCTTCTCTCTTATTCGAATGCATCAATAATACCCGACTAATTCGTTCACGTTTGTTTGAATTTGGATTATATACATAAGACCCAGCATCCAACTTTCCAGAGTAAACCCTAATATATGTCAATTTACCTACATAACTGTCTGTCATAATCTTGAATACAAGAGCACTAAATGGTTCTTGATTATCTGCATTGCGAGTAAGTATCAGGTCAGAATCATTCGGGTCGAGACCCTTAACAGCACCAACATCTTTAGGTGAAGGTAGAAAATCAATTACACCATCCAAAAGCCGCTGTATACCTTTGTTCTTAAAAGCGGAACCACAGAGCATTGGAATGAATGTATTATCAAGGCACCCCTTACGAATAGCTGATTTAAGTTCATCCAATAAAATTTCTTCATCCGCTATATATTTTTCCATCAAATGTAAATCATAGTTTGCTGCTTCCTCAATAAGATGACGACGCCATTTTTCAGCTTCATCCTGCATATCAGTTGGGATTTCTGCATATTCAAATCGAGATCCGAGAGTAGACTCATTGTAAAGAATAGCTTTCATTGATAACAAATCGATAATACCAGTAAACATTTCACCACTACCAATTGGAATAATTATAGGAAGAGGATTAGAACCGAGACGGTCCTTTATCATATCCATAACGTGAAAAAAATCTGCACCTACTCGGTCCATTTTATTAACAAAAGCAACTCTTGGAATCATATATTTGTCAGCTTGGCGCCACACAGTTTCGCTTTGTGGCTCTACACCACCAACAGCACAAAATACAGCGACAGATCCATCTAACACACGCAGTGATCTTTCTACCTCAACTGTAAAATCAACATGGCCTGGAGTATCAATGATGTTAATCCTGGAACCATCCCAAAAACATGTTGTTGCAGCTGACGTAATAGTAATACCACGCTCTCGTTCCTGTTCCATCCAATCCATGGTGGCTGCACCGTCATGTACTTCACCAATACGATGTGTCCTCCCAGTGTAATATAGAATACGCTCAGTTAGTGTTGTCTTACCCGCATCAATATGAGCCATTATACCTATATTACGTACGTTTGATAATTTAATTTTTTTCATACAATTATTAACGAAAATGAGCAAATGCCTTATTGGCTTCTGCCATACGATGTGTATCTTCTTTTTTCTTGATAGCCCCACCCTCATTATTGGCAGCAGAAATCAGTTCGGAGGCTAATCTTTCCGACATGGGTTTCCCTGAACGAGCTTTAGCAGCATTAATTATCCATAAAGAAGCAAGGTAAAAACTGCGATTTCTTGGAACTTCAATAGGCACCTGGTAAGTAGCACCTCCAATACGCCGGGACTTAACTTCAACGGAAGGAGAAGCACTTTCCACTGCTTTTTGAAATATTTTTAATCCATCAGTCTTGGTACGTTGTTTAATACTATCCATTGAACTATAAAAAATCTTTTCAGCTATACCTTTTTTACCTTTTTTCATAATGTAATTAACAAACTTGGCAACTGCCAAATCATTGTAGACCGGGTCTGGAAGAATTGTCCTTTTTTCTGGCCGCCTGCGTCTCATATCATTAAAATATTATCTTGGTTTTTTTGCGCCATAACGAGAACGGCTTGTTCTTCGGTCAGTTACGCCCGCAGTATCCAATGTTCCTCTAATAACATGATAGCGCACACCAGGCAAATCCTTCACACGACCTCCCTCAATTAAAACAATAGAATGCTCCTGAAGATTGTGCCCTTCACCGGGGATATAGGCAGTAACCTCCATTCCATTTGTCAATCG
>DCMX01000189.1:9174-11314 GCA_002321855.1 Fidelibacterota bacterium UBA1611
GTAGTCGTATACACACGAGTACATACTCCCCGTTTTTGGGGGTTACCCATTAATGCAGGAGTTGAAGTTTTCTTTGAAACTTTTCTCCTGCCTTTCCTAATTAATTGATTTATCGTCGGCATTTCAATTCAGACACAGCTTACCAAATTACGAATATTATAGAAATCTACTCAACACTATTTCGACGAATCTATTATGCAACCGCATCTTTTAAATCTAACAAAGAATCATCAGTATCATCACTTACTCCCACTAAGATATCTTTGATAACTGGCGTACCTGTCCCAGCTGGGATCAATCTCCCGACAGCAACATTTTCCTTTAATCCATGTAAATAATCTGTTTTTCCAGCACTCGCCGCATCAGTCAAAACACGCGTAGTTTCCTGAAAAGATGCAGCACTTATAAAACTTTCTGTATTTAAGGATGCACGTGTAATACCCATAAGAACTGGTTCGAACGTGGCAGGCTTGGCCTTGCGATATTTTGCTGGTTCTTTACCGTCAGCCTTCAATTCCTTATTGATTTCATTAAATTCAGTCTTATCGATTACCATATTTTCATCTAAACCGGAATCACCTGGATTAGTGACTATGGCTATATTGGTAAGACGTTCATTCTCAGCGAAAAAATCAATCCTACTTATTCTATCTTGTTGCAAAAATCTTGAGTCTCCAGGATCCTTTACACTTACCTTTAGCATCATTTGGTTTACGATTACCTCTATATGCTTGTCATTAATTTTGACACCTTGGAGGCGATAGACCTCCTGTATCTCATTGACAAGGTACTCACGTACTGCCGATGGTCCGAGAACCCGCAAGATATCATCGGGCGAAATAGCACCTTCACACAAAGGAGTACCAGCATTTATAATATCACCTTCATGGACAATAACATGTTTACCGTATGGGATTGAGTATGAACGTTCATCTCCATCCTGACCGGCTACTATAATCTTTCTGATGCCCCGACGAGTTTCACCAAATTTAACTGTACCGTTAATTTCTGTCATGACCGCAGGATTACTTGGTTTACGTGATTCAAATAATTCAGCTACTCTAGGCAGACCACCTGTAATATCACGCGTTTTACCGATATCCTTAGGTATTTTAACCAGAGTCTGACCACGCTGTACTTTTTGTTTATCACTAACAACTACTGTTGCCTTAACAGGTAAAATGGTACTACCTGCAAGAATATTATTATTTTCATCCACAATTTCAAGATGTGGACTTAATTTTCTATCTCTTGCCTCGATTACAACCATTTGTTTTTTACCTGTTTCTACTGATTCCACAGCATACGTCTCTCCTTCAATAAAATCTTTGAGAGAGACTATACCGGTTTCACGTGATAATATTATATCGGTATACGGGTCCCATTGAAATAGAAGAGCATCGGCTTTAACCTTATCACCATGTTCAACAAACATGTTTGCACCATGAGGAATATTATAAGTAGATATTTTCTTACTATCATCAACAATGATATTCAGTTTTGCATGACGAACCATACAACGTGGAGTCATAAAATTACCTGCCTCATCAACAGTCTTCGCAGAACCGTAATTACTGGAAAATTCTACAGTTCCAGGCCATTTTGCTTTCATCTCAGATTGCTCGATAATACGCGTTGCTGTCCCACCTATATGGAAAGTGCGTAGAGTTAACTGAGTACCTGGCTCACCAATACTTTGCGCTGCACGTATTCCCACAGCAGTACCAATATCTACCAGTTTATGCAAGGATAAATCCCATCCATAACATTTAGCACAAACCCCGCGTTTGGTTTCACATGTTAGGACTGAGCGTATACGTATGTTTTCATCTCCACTATCGCCAATTATTTCAGCTTCTTTTTCTGAAATCACAGAACCAGTTTTAACAATTGCTTTGCCACTGACAATGAAGTCATCTAAAATTGTTCTTCCGAGAATCCTATCTGATAGTGATTCAATGATTTCTTCGCCTTCTTTTAAATCAGAAATGAAAATGCCATTAATTGTGCCACAGTCTTTTTCATAGATGACAACATCTTGAGCTACATCAACCAAACGCCGTGTTAAATACCCAGCGTCAGCTGTCTTAAGCGCAGTATCAGCTAATCCTTTTCTAGCACCATGAGTTGAAATAAAATA
>DCMX01000189.1:11662-12417 GCA_002321855.1 Fidelibacterota bacterium UBA1611
CCTTCTTTAAAGTTCGAGGTTATCGGTGATTCTATTATTTCACCAACACCACCTTTCATGGACTTTTGTGGTTTTGCCATTAAACCACGCATACCTGCCAGCTGCTTTATCTGATCTTTACTCCCCCGCGCACCAGCATCACTCATCATAAATACTGGGTTGAATCCTTCTGCATCTTGGCGTAGTTCATCCTCCATCGCCTCTGCCATATGCTTGGTCGTATGAGTCCAAACATCAATAACTTTATTATAGCGCTCTCCCTCAGTAAGAACATGGCGATCATACTTTTCTTTTATTTCGTCCACTTCATCATACGCTCTAGCTAGAATATTTTCTTTTTCAGCAGGGATCAAAACATCACTGATAGAAATAGAGACTCCACTGTATGTTGCCATATTAAAGCCAAGCTCTTTAAGCTGGTCTAGAAATACAACCGTTTTATAATTCCCTGCAATCAGGTAGCATTGGTTTACAATATCAGTTAATAATTTTTTATCAATTAGCTTATTAACATAATTTAATTCATCCGGTAATATTGAATTAAAAATTGCTCTTCCGGTAGTTGTATCCTTAATCCATTTATCTTTATGGCGTAGATTAATCATTGCATGGAGCCCAATAGCTCTATTTTCATAGGCCAGCAATACCTCATTCAATGAACCAAATAGCTTTCCATTATTCAAATCACCAGCTTTTGGTTTGGTTAAATAATAACAACCTAAAATCATATCCTGAGAAGGAACTGCAATTGGTTG
>DCMX01000120.1 GCA_002321855.1 Fidelibacterota bacterium UBA1611
CGAGGACCCAGTCAGACAGTAACTTCAGCATGTGCTTCCGCAACAGACGCAATAGGGATTGCCCTTAGATTAATACGATATGGGGATGCTGATATCATGCTTGCTGGTGGAACAGAAGCCAGTATCACACCATTAACAATTGCTGGGTTTGCCAATATGCGAGCACTGTCCCAAAATTGTGATATCCCAACTAAAGCCAGCCGGCCTTTTGATGCAGAAAGAGATGGATTTGTGCTTAGTGAAGGTGCAGGAATTCTAGTGGTTGAATCTGAAGAACACGCTTTAAATCGCGGCGCAGAAATTCTTGCCGAACTTGCTGGATATGGAGCGACGGATGACGCATTCCACATTACACAACCAGCTCCTGGTGGAACTGGTGCAATGAGAGCCATGGAACAGGCAATCAAGGATGCAGACCTTAAAACTAATGATATTGATTATATCAATGCACACGGTACATCTACCCCATTCAATGATAAAAATGAATCTTTAGCCATTCGTAATCTTTTTCGTGTACATGCAGATAAAATAAAGGTTAGTTCCACTAAATCCATGACAGGTCACCTACTTGGTGCTGCCGGTGGTATCGAAGCCATAGCAACTATAAAAGCGATAAATGACCAATTGGCTCCTCCGACAATAAATTACAAAACTCCTGATTCAGATTGTTGTGACCTAGACTTTGTCCCAAATAATGCCCAGGAATGCAAAATAGATGCAGCACTATCCAATACATTTGGATTTGGTGGTCACAATGCTGTAATCTGCTTTAGGAAATACACTTGAACCTACTAAATAAAATTAAGCATTTTCTAAACTCATCAAATCACCTATCTCCAATAGAGAATAATATCAATTATCTGTTTCATAACCGTGACTATTTAACACAAGCAATTACTCATAAATCCATTGATTCAAATCCCAGGAATAATTACGAAAGATTAGAATTTCTAGGTGATTCAGTATTGGATATGGTGGTGAGCTGTGAACTCATGCGAGAATTCCCTGATGGTGATGAAGGACTGCTCACACAGCGTAGAGCAGCTCTTGTGCAGAAACCTTATATTGCCAAAATCAGTAAGCTAATAGACCTTTTGAATTACATAAATATAGAGCCAAGTGTTAATCTTCAAATTGAAAAAATTGCTGAAAAACAACTTGCTAATTTATTTGAATCAGTAGTTGGTGCAATGTATCTAGATGGAGGAATTGAGCCCTGCCGAAAACTTATCATCCAAACAGTTTGGGCCCATCGCAAGGAGGCTTGGAAAACAACAAATTATAAAGGACGATTAATTGAATATTGCCACATACAAGATATTGGAAATCCCATTTTTGCGATAAAGGATATTTCTGGACCAGATCATCAGAAAACATTCGAAATACAAGTCAAAATAGATAATAATTCGTTCCCAACCGGACTTGGTACTGATAAAAAGTCTGCGGAACAGTTCGCAGCTAAATTAGCTTTGGAATCCCTTAATGCACACTATTAAGAGTCTATTGCATTGATTTTATCCCGCAATTTTGCGGCAATTTCATAGTCCTCTTTTTCAATAGCATTTTCTAGCTTTTTCTGTAGATCGCTTAGTTTAAATTCTGGATTTTTTGATTCTTGTTCTGCTGCTTTGACCTCTTTTTCAGAAATTCCTGCCTCTTGAATAACATCCATTGATACCAGGATCGGTGTATTTAAACGCAATGCTACTGCTATAGCATCACTGGGTCGAGCATCAATAGATCGAAACCCAAAATCAGCACCCTCTATTTCCATACAAGCATAAAAGATACCATCATTTAAAACACTGATTTTTACTGTTTTTAGAGTCGCATCAATACCCTGGATCATTTCACAAATAAGATCGTGCGTAAGTGGGCGCGGAGTTTCTACTACCTCCAGTGCTAAAGCTATTGACTGTGCTTCAAAAGAACCAACTACTACCGGTAATAAACGTTCTCCACCAATTTCTTTTAGTAACACAGCATAGCTACGATTAGAAGCATGGTAAGAAATTTTTTCTACTTTTACCGGTATCATGTTTCTGAAGCTAATTTTTTCTTTATTTGGATTATTTTTTCTACAAGACCAGGGTCCGACTCATGAGCTATAGCACACCAATAACTTAGCCAATCTCCATAATGAATCATATGAAGAAATCTCTCGGAAAATGATTTTTCATTCATCTTTAATACACTTTGCTTAACTCCATTCTTCCTCAAAATTTTTTGGGTAGCTTTTTGTCGTAATTTAACTCGACCATGATCATCTTTATCCTTTAGCCAAATAATATAATATTGCTCAAAGAGTTCCTTATTATTCTCCCAGCCCTCAATCTCATTATGATTCATTTCAGGCAAAGAATTATTATAGGCCAACATTTTTCCATTCTCACAGAGTTGTCCTTTCAAGCGTATAGCTACAGGATTTAATCGCTCAGAACCTGTGTAAATTATTGGAAGATGGTATTTGATTTTTTGTGCCAGGGACCATGTAGGATTTGATTGGTCATCAATGCTGTATCCTTCACGGACATCCTTAAGTAGTTTTGCAGCTTTGCTCAACCATGAAATAGACTCTAAAGATATCTTGCCAACTTTTTTCAATAGATAAAGCATTGGAACGAAAGAGAACGCCAATGCAGCCCTTGGCTGTAATCCATCAGGAATATTTATAACATCACATCCAGATGAAAGGCATTTATCAACCAAGGTACCCCCAGTTGTAATACTACATATAAGGGCATTTCTGGATTGAGCATCATCAAAGGCTGATAACGTCTCTTCTGTATCACCTGAATAAGATGAACAGATAACCAAAGTACGTTCATCCACCCAATTTGGTAATTGGTATCCTCTAATGACAATAAACGGAATATCTAATTCATTCTCTATTAATGCGCCAGTAACATCACCCCCAATAGCTGAACCACCCATTCCAGCTACAATAACTTTTTCTACTTTTGAAAAATCATTTTGCAATACAATAGAACTTCCTATCTTCATCGCTTCAATGATATTATCTGGGAAATTCCAGATGGAACCAAACATATTTTGAGTATCAATATCTTTATTCATGATGATCTATTTTGCACCATAGAAATAAAATTTTTCAATTCAATTTG
>DCMX01000225.1:0-3799 GCA_002321855.1 Fidelibacterota bacterium UBA1611
GATAGGTCATTCTCAATAGAATGACCTCCTTCCACACCGATCATGCAGGACATAATACCATGTTGCTCATTATAGACCAGTTCCTGGTAATTATAAGGAATAGCCCACTGGTCCGGTACTCGTGAACAAAGGTATTCCAATTTAGTGATCATCTGATTCGCACGGGTGAAATACTCATCTTCCTTAAATTCAGTAGGACTAACCCAGATCGCAAACACTTGAAGGTCCATTCCGCCTTCATCAAGCTTGATCAAATCAGACTGACTATCAGGGTTTCGGGTCAGGATATCTTCCCCTTGCATGGATCGAAGTAGTATATCATTATGAGTATCAGCCACGAAGGATAACTCATGGATCTCGTTCACAGGTATACTGCAACTAATAAAAAGAATACCAAATAAAAAGAGGTTAATTGATCTCATATATCTTGCTCCAAATCATAATAGAAAGATATAAACCGGTGATTGATAGAGGATAGAAGTTAAATAGGATTTTCTATTGATCATTTCTAAGCTGTGCAAATATTCTTTGATTCAGTAAAGAATCGTAATATGTCGTCCCCGCCTTCTCTACCAAGACCAGATCTTTTCATACCTCCAAACGGCGTTCTAAGATCTCGTACCATCCAGCAGTTTACCCATATCACTCCTGATTCAACCGAGTCAGAGACGCGGTTCGCTTTTTCAGGATCCTCTGTCCAGATAGTGGCAGATAAACCATATTCAGTACTATTCGCTATTTCAATTGCTTCTGTTTCATTCTTAAATGGTATTAGTGTTACAACCGGACCGAATATTTCTTCCTGATTGGTTCTACACAATGGCCCCAAGCCTTCAATGATCGTTGGCTCTATGAACCAGCCATTCTCACAGCGACCGGCCAAATTCATTAATAGCCCACCACGTAGAACCTTACCACCTTCACTCTTTGCCAGTGCGATGTAGTCCATTATCTTTTCCCGCTGTACCTCAGATGAGATAGCCCCGAAGTCAGTTGAATCTTGTATCGGGTCACCCGCCTGAATATCATCTACTTTTCGGATAAAGTCAGACCTGAATCGTCCCATGATATTATCCTGGACCAGGATCCGTGAAGTACACAGACAGATCTGACCCTGATTGGAGAAAGAAGATCGTACAACTGTTTCTAACATTTTTTCATAATTACAGTCAGAGAATATTATTGCTGGATTCTTGCCACCCATTTCCAAAGATAGTTTCTTGAACATTGAACTGACTTTTCCTGCAATGATCTTTCCCGTGTCCGTGCCTCCCGTGAAAGAGATCGCTTTTACATCATGATGGGTTACCAATGCATCACCCGTAGGAACACCCGGACCATGGACAATATTCAGAACACCTTCTGGAAGACCTGCATCAACACAAATTTCCCCAAACTTAAAGGCAGTATAAGGGGTTATTTCTGATGGTTTTGCAATAACGCAGTTCCCAACCGCTAAGGCGGGAGCTATTTTCCATGTAAAAAGATACAATGGAAGATTCCATGGTGAGATACATCCCACTACTCCTAAAGGACTTCTACTTACTCTGTTCAAAGAATTATTACCATCAAGAATGGTTTCTACCTCGAACGATCTAACATATTCAGCAAAAAATCTAAGATTGGTGATCGCCCTTGGTATATCTACGGTTCTGGCCAAAGAAATTGGCTTCCCAGTGTCACGAGATTCATAAACTGCCATTTCGTCCGAGCGTTCATGTAACCTTTCTGAGATATGATTCAAAATAGTAGCTCGATCTTCCATAGATGTGCGAGACCAATTACCAAAAGCCGCCTGGGCAACATCAACAGCTATTTCGACATCAGCTAAGCCAGATGAAGGAACCTGTGCATACACTTTACCTGTCGCAGGTTCGAACACGTCCAGATATTTATCAGTTAATGGTTCAACATACTCTCCATTTATAAAGTTGGTTATGTTTTCCATTATGTTCCTACTCGTCCACCATCGACCGGTATATCAGCTCCATTGATATATCCTGCAGTATCCGATGCCAAAAAAGTGACCGCGCTGGCTATTTCACTCGGTTTCCCAATTCTACCTAATGGAACTGATTTGATCCAACCGGCTCGAATTTCATTCACACTAATTCCTTGGTCAGCAGCTCGGGCCTCAGCCAGGGATTGCAGCCGACCTGTATCTGTGTACCCTGGAAGAATATTATTGACCGTTATTCCAAATTGGCCCAGTTCCAGTGCTAATGTTCTTGCCCAGTTCGCTACCGCACCGCGCGTAGTATTGGATACACCTAAACCGGGGATCACCTGTATGACTGAAGTTGAGATAATATTAATGATACGTCCAAAGCCTAATTCTTTCATAGATGGAACAAATGCCTTTGCTAAGATCTGATTACAGATCACGTGACGTTCAAGCGACAGTCGGAACTCTTCTTTCTTTGCCTCTATTAGATCACCTCCAGGCGGACCACCAGAATTGTTCACTAATATATGAACAGGAGAGGATACTTTTGATATTCTTTCTTCTAACTCTTCAGGTGAATTAAAATCTGCACAAACCATGCTATGATCTTGGTTACCTGTGGTTGGAAGATCATGGATGGTCTTATCCAGTTTCTTCGGATCTCGGGCAACTATAATGACTTCTGCACCCTGCTCTGCTAATTTATAAGCAGTTGCCTCTCCGATCCCATCAGTGCTCCCACACACAACAGCACGTTTACCTGATAAGGAAAGATCCTTTCTATTCACTAGTCCCACTCAAATCCAGATACTATATCAGTATCTGCATCAACTTCCACAATATTATAATCCTGATACTCTGAGATAAAATAATAAAGGAACTTTGTGGAACTTTTTTCATCGAGCCAGACCGAGTCCGGAAGGCCCAGTGTTTCCAGTACGATCGATTCGGACGGTTTTTCTCGCAAGAATTCCCAGACCTCATATTCTGTTATAAGACCTTGGCCTAAAAGTGTGTTGGATGAAAAATCAGGCTGGGATGATCTCACGGGCGGCATAGTGACCGGTCTTGGCATCTTTTTTGGCGGTGCACAAGAAAATATAAGGACTCCCAGCAAAAATTTTCTCAGGAACATAAGATGAAAATACCTCGAATGAATTCCGTAATTCAAGCAATTGAATTCCCAATAAATCGAATATTCATAGAATGAATAAAATAGACTTTCCAGCTTGGCAAGGGCAGAATTTGTTTTAATTTCCACCATTCTTGATCCGGGGTTTATTTAATGGCAAAAAATGTGGAAAAAGACCGCTTTTATTTTCATCAGGATTTCTTAGGCAGTCCTGACGGGCGAACTGTACGTATCATATCCGAGTATTATGGTCCTCTGAGAAGGATAAAACGAAATCAGATATTCGATACTATCGTATTCTTTGGTTCTGCTAGGATAAAATCCAAAAAAGAAGCTGAGAGATCTTTAGCTAATGCTTCCAAAAATATTTCTATGTCAAAAAGAAAACATCTTGAAAAAGAGATAGAAATGAGTCACTATTATGAAAGCGCAAGGAAGTTGTCATACAAACTGACATCCTGGAGCAAAGGTCTTAAAGGAAAAAAAGCCCGCTATATTATAACGTCTGGTGGCGGGGGTGGTATCATGGAAGCAGCAAACCGCGGAGCAAAAGAGGCCGATGGGATATCAATGGGACTGACAATATCTCTACCTCACGAGGAATCCGGTAATGCATGGATATCCAAAGATCTGGACCTGAAATTCCATTATTTCTTCATGCGTAAATTTTGGTTCATTTACCTGGCAAAAGCACTAATAGTATGGCCTGGCGGATTTGGCAC
>DCMX01000225.1:4193-18047 GCA_002321855.1 Fidelibacterota bacterium UBA1611
ATTGTGCTTTTTGGCAATGAATTCTGGAACAAAGTGATCAACTGGGATTACTTAGTAGAAGTGGGTACCATATCTGCAGAGGATCTAAAGCTATTTCATATATCAGACACAGTGGATGACGCTTTTCAATATGTAACATCCATTATAGAAAAAAACCAATTAAAAGGACCAAATTTTTGATGGAACGGTTCATTATTATCCTACTTATACCGATCTTATCATGGTCACAGACCGAACCCGTTGATGCGTTACACAAGAATCCACCAAGGGTTTGGGCTTTGACCCATGCCATGGTCCATACAGAGCCCGGTTCATTTATTAAGGATGGTATTATCATCATCCGCGATGGACAGATCGAAAAGGTCGGCCGGTACATTCAGCTTCCAAATGACGCATTTGAGATCGACCTGGAAGGTGCCCATGTTTACGCAGGGTTCATTGAAAGCTGGATCGAGGTCAAAAAGGAGGAACCCCCAAAGAGCCCTCGTGATCATTGGAGCTCTAAGGTCAGGCCAGAGTATAGGGCCGTTGATGACGTTTTATTCAAAGCGAAGGATCTTATACAATTTCGTTCACTTGGCTTTACTATGGCCCATATTATTCCTGAAAAAGGTATTTTCAGAGGTCAGTCCGGTATTGTAACACTAAGTGATCCACCCCAAACTGTTCGATCATCGATCGCTCAGATAATGGACTTTAAATATGGCGGTTGGGGAGAAAGGGAATATCCCAGTTCCTTGTTAGGGGTGATCGCTCATATACGCCAGACCTTTATTGATGCAGAATGGTACGGAAAAGCACAGCAAATCATCGAAAAATATCCTGACGAGAATGAACCCATTCCTTCGAATATCAGTTTTGAGAGTTTGGACATCGCACGACAGCTCGATATACCTTTCATATTTTTAACACGTGATGAACATTTCGCCCACCGAGCACTCAATATTACTAAAGAGTTCAAACTGACGCCCTGGTTATTGGGCAGTGGCTATGAATATCGACGATTGGAATTTTTCAAGGAACAAAAACCATTTTTTATTTTTCCTCTTGAATTTCCTGCTAAACCGAAGGTCACAAATCCTTACATTGGCCTCCAATATTCTACAGAACAGTTAAAACACTGGGACCTTGCACCCGATAACCTGAAACAGGTGAATAATGCCGGATTGGATTTTGCGCTAACAACCCACGGACTAAAGAAAAGATCTCAATTTCGGACCAATCTACAAAGAATAATAGACCGAGGCTTACCAAAGGATCTGGTATTAGCCGCGCTAACCACTCAACCAGCAGAAGCTATGGGCATGGAAAAATCATTAGGCAAGGTAGCACCCGGGTTTATGGCCAATCTCACCATAGTTGATGGTGATTATTTTAATCCCAGATCACGAGTAGTATCCGTTTGGATCAGTGGAAAGGAATTCTACATTGCACCCCGCCATATGTCAAAATTTGAAGGTCAGTGGTCCTTAAAGTTTCACGGGTCAGCCTACGACCTAGAATTCATCAGCTCAGCTAAGGGTAAGAAAGGAGCACCCCAAGGTCCGCCTAAGATACATGATAATCGTGGAAAACTTAGCGGCACTATTAAAGCTGGGAACAAAAAGATCAAGATCCAGAATCTGGATATTTTTGAATCATCCATTTCTTTTTCAGTGCCAGGAGAATCATTTGGTTTACCTGGTATCGTGATATTCAATGGGACCCTATCCAAAGATCAGATCACAGGTTATATTAAGGATGCATCCGATAAAAAATTACCCTTTCAAACAGATCGAAAACCAAAAAAAGAGCCTAAACCCAGGACGCCTGAGGTTCCAAGCGACCTATCTGTTTTCTATCCAGAGGGTGCCTATGGTCTCGAGTTTCCTCCTGACAAACCCAATGCTGTACTTATCAATGATGCTACACTCTGGACCTGTGGACCGAACGGTACTCTGGCAGAATGGGATATTCTATTTGTGGATGGAAAGATCGAGCAGGTGGCCCCGGATATCACGGTTCCTAAAGGGAGTGCTGTAGTGATCGAAGGAACTGGTAAACATGTTTCACCTGGTTTGATCGACTGCCATAGTCATTCCGCTGCTGCATCCATTAACGAAGGGGTTCAAAACGTGACCGCTGAGGTCAGGATCCGTGATGTAATAGATGCAGATGATATTAATATTTACAGACAGTTAGGAGGAGGGCTCACAACAGCTAACGTGCTGCATGGATCAGCAAACCCTATTGGAGGGCAAAATGCTGTCATTAAACTACGCTGGGGAAAAGGCCCGGAAGAATTGATCCTCCAAGGAGCACCGCAAGGTATCAAGTTTGCCTTAGGAGAAAATGTAAAACAGGCAAACTGGGAGAGTTCGGGCCGGTATCCACAAACCCGGATGGGAGTCGAACAAGTTATAAGGGATGCTTTCCGGGCTGCAATGGATTATAGACACAAAAAAGAAACTTACTATCGAAACTCTAAGCTGCAGCGTATCAAGGTTCCACCCCGGCGCAATCTGGAACTTGATGCTTTGGTTGAAATTCTTGAAGGCAAGCGCCTTGTGCATTCTCACTCATACCGTCAGGATGAAATTTTAATGCTGACTCGAATCGCGGAGGATTTTGGTTTTACTATCGCCACATTTCAGCATGTACTGGAAGGCTATAAAGTAGCAGACCGTATTGCTGAACATGGGGCTGGTGCTTCCACATTTTCAGACTGGTGGCAATATAAATATGAGGTTATTGATGCTATTCCATACAATGGTGCCTTAATGACCCGGAATGACGTTGTGGTATCGTTCAATTCAGATGACGCCGAATTAGCGAGACGGTTAAACACAGAAGCGATAAAAGCTGTTAAATATGGTGGTCTCACAGAAGATGATGCTATAAAATATGTCACGATCAATCCAGCTAAACAGTTAAAAATAGATAAATGGGTTGGTTCTCTCGAAGTAGGTAAAGATGCAGATTTCGTTATCTGGGATGGACCTCCACTATCCATCTACAGTCATGTGGAAGAAACCTGGGTCGATGGAATACGCTATTTCTCAAAAACAGAGAACGCAGACCTTGAAATAAGAGACAAGGAATTACGCAATGATCTGATACAAAAGGTTCTCGCTTCACCGGAAAAATCGGGGGAGAGGCCTATTCGGCCTAATGCCAATACACCACATTGGAGACACCAGTGCAATGTGCTGGATCATATCCGTTTTCCATTGGAACAACAGTAATGAGAATATTTATTCTTATAATATTCACGGTCTCCGCCTGGGCAAATGATCAGATCCCTGGGACCGAACAAAAACGGCCGATCCTACTGAAGGGTGGTATCTTGCATACCGTATCTGGTGAGGTGCTAGAGGGCTATGATATTCTCTTTGCCAAGGGCAAGATCATCAGTATTGAAAAAAGCATAATGGCTTCACCAGAGACAGATGTTTATGATATATATGATAAACATGTGGTCCCTGGATATATAGCACCACTCACACAATTAGGTTTAGTAGAGATCGGTCTTGTGCGCCAGACCCGGGACTATGCTGAAACGGGAGATATCAATCCTAATGTTCGGGCTAATGTCAGTTACAATCCGGATTCGGAATTGATACCTGTCACACGATCGAATGGAGTACTTGTCGCCAATTCAGTGCCTATATCGGGACGTATCGCTGGTCAATCTTCGGTAATGATGCTGGATGGCTGGACCTGGGAAGATGCCACACTGAAACATCCTGCCGCACTGCACCTGAACTGGCCTGACATGCGCATCCGTTTCGGAAAAAAGGTTAAAAAATTGGAGAAAGATCAGCGAAAAGAGATTCAGAGATCCATTAGAGACCTAGATTTTCTTATTCGGGATGTTCGAGCCTATTTTAAACGTATCAAACAAAAGAAACGCAAGGCAACAGAGTTGCAAGAAGCTGACCTGCGCTTGGAAGCAATGGTCCCTTTTATCATTGAACAAAAACCCATTTTCGTGCACGCTAATGATGTTCGGCAAATCGAATCAGCTGTTCGCTGGGCAGATAGGCACGATATCAAGATCACAATTGCTGGAGGCCGTGATAGCTGGCGCATCTCTGAACTACTCGTAAAATATAATATCCCGGTCGTACTGCAAACAGTTGCTACCACTCCCATGCGCCGCCATGAACCCATTCACCAGCCATATAAGACACCCTCCATTCTCAAACAGAATGGTGTGCAGTTCTGCCTTGCTACTGAAACCGGATATCCATTCGATGGTCATGTTCGCACCTTACCAAACGAAGCAATGCGAGCAGCAGCATATGGTTTATCGCGGCCCGATGCGTTACGATCGATCACTCTGAGCGCAGCGGAGATACTGGGTGTTGATGATAGATTGGGTTCGCTTGACCTGGGAAAAGATGCAACTTTTTTTATAGCCAATGGTTTGCCAATGGAGATGACCACTAATGTATTGAAAGCCTATATCCAAGGACGGGAAGTGGATCTGAACGATCGGCAAAAAATGCTTTACAAAAAATATCAGGAAAAGTATCGTAGGATGGGTCGTCTTGAACCTTGAGCATAAGCTTCAATCATATTCTATTTATATTTCTGAAGTAAAAAATGAATGACCCAAAGCTTTCTATTAAAACAGGTGGCCAGTGGCTTGTTTCAAAGGTTGGTAGAGAGCCAATTTTCTGCCGCGAGAAGTTTACGCAGGAACAACGGCAGATAGATCAGATGATCCGAGAATTCGCTCGTGATCAGATATTCCCCAATATAGATAAAATCAACAAGTTCGATAAAGATCTCAGCCTTGGGATCATAAAACAAATGGGAGAACTTGGACTGCTCGGTATCGATGTTCCGGAAGAGCTTGGTGGCACGAACCTTGATAAGATCTCATCTACCATTGTTACCGAAGGAGTCTCTACAGGCGGTTCACCTTCGTTCGCAGCTACCTTTGGCGTGCACACAGGTATCGGGTGTTTGGGAATCGTATTCTTCGGTACACCACACCAAAAAGAAAAATATTTGCCCAAGCTTACAAGCGGTGACTGGATCGCGGCCTATGCATTAACGGAACCCACATCCGGCTCTGATGCATTAAGCGCAAAAACCAATGCAGTTTTATCTGAAGATGGCAAATACTACATTCTTAATGGAGAAAAACAATTCATCACTAATGGGAACTGGGCAACCGTGTTCACCGTTCTGGCCCAGATCGACGGGAATAAATTTTCCGCATTTATTGTTGAAAAAGGAACAGAAGGATTCGAGATCGGAAAAGAAGAAAAGAAGATGGGTATGAAAGGTTCATCTACCACGTCTTTGAAATTCACGAACGCAAAAGTACCGATCGAGAACCTGCTCTATGAGCCTGGTAAGGGTGCTGCTATTGCCTTCAACGCTCTGAATATAGGTCGCTATAAGCTGGCCGCGTCTTGTATAGGTGGCTGTAAACTGGGTATAGAGTTGGTAATTAAATATGCGTTAGAGCGTAAACAGTTTGGCCAAGCTATCGCTCATTTCGACTCCATAAGATCAAAGATTGCAGATATGACAGTAAAATTGTACGCTAGTGACAGCATGCTCTACCGAACTGTTGGAATGATCCAGGATGCTATTGGTGACCTGGACGAGTCCGATCCAGATTACTATATGCAAACAGGAAAAACCATGGAACGGTTCGCTGTTGAATCATCAATGGCAAAAGTATATGGCAGTGAGACATCAGACTTTTTTGTGGATCAATTCTTGCAGGTATTGGGTGGGTATGGTTTCATAGAAGAATATCCTGCGGCCGGTGCCTACAGGGATGACCGAATCAATAGAATTTGGGAAGGTACCAATGAAATAAACAGAGCTATCATTACCGGTTATATGATGAAAAAGGTTTTAATGGAAAAAATTCTTCTAAGAGATTTTTTAAAAGACCTGGATGAATATATCATTACAAACTCATCCACGGATAAGTCTGAGCTTCTTGGCAGGGAGATCCAAGCCTTGGAATCAGCAAAACGCTTGGCAGCCCTGGTCTTTCAGGAATCACTTTGTGAGTTCGGTCAGGAGCTCAAGCATGAGCAACAGTTAGGCGAATCTTTGGCCGATATATTTACCTATATCTATACAGCAGGTTCTGTTGTTAGCAGATCAAAAACTGCCGTAGAGAATAATGGAAAGTCAGATATACCGATCACTATTGCTCGTATCTTCTGTGCTGATGCTTTGCTAAATATAATATTACTTGTGAACCGCTGTTTGAACAAGATCTTCAATGTGTCCATACCGGATAGGATCAGTGTTCCGGCCAAACAATTGGAAGAGCATATGACCCTTGAAACGGATACTATATCTCTCAAACAGGAATTAGCTGAGTACATGTATGCTCAAAGATCATATCCATTCTAACTAATATAGATGACTCTCATGCTATACAGGATAATTATGAGGATCTCTAATGGATAAGGCTGTTATCATTGATGCGCTCCGTTCCCCCATCGGAGTAAAGAACGGACAACTGGTAGGGATCCGGCCAGACGACCTGACCGCACAGGTATTCCAAGCACTGCTGAAAAGAAACCCAGACCTTGCACCTGAAGATATTGAGGATGTGAGTTTAGGCTGTGCATTCCCCGAAGGAGCCCAGGGAATGCTTATCGCCAAGGGTGTTTCGATACTGGCAGGGATTCCAGAATCAGCTGGTGGATCAGTGGTGAACCGGTTTTGCGGATCATCAATGGATTCAGTTCACCAGATCAGTACTAAAATAGAATCCGGCGATATCGATGTAGGTATAGCGGCCGGTGTGGAAGACATGTTCAGCGTACCCATGGGGGGATTCAACCCTGATTTCCATCCTGAACTTGCAGAACAGGAATACTATATCGGCATGGGTGAGACCGCTGAGAACCTTGCAGAAGAAGGCCAGATCTCCCGGGATGAGCAAGAACGATTTTCAGTTGAGTCCCACCAAAAAGCGTTGGACGCTTGGAAAAATGGTCGTTTTAACAATGAGGTCGTACCCATTGATGTTTACGGTGAAACTATCATTGAAAAGGATGAAGGACCCAGGGAACCGGACATAGAAAAAATAAAAGGTCTTGACCCGGCATTCTTAGAGAACGGCACCATCACCCCTGCAACATCCAGTCCCGTATCTATAGGTGCGGCAGCTATTGTGATCACCAGCAAAAGATTTGCAGATTCCAAGGATCTTACCATACGTGCCACTATTAGGGGTCGAGGCCTTGCTGGGGTGGATTGGCGGAGAATGGGTATGGGACCTCTTCCAGCTACGGAAAAAGCATTATACAAGTCCAAACTTTCCATGAATGACGTGGAAGTGATCGAACTTAATGAGGCTTTCGCTGCCCAATCATTGTATGTGATCCAAAAGGGTGGTTGGGACATATCCAAAATAAATAAAAATGGGGGCGCTATCGCACTTGGTCACCCCTTAGGATGCTCTGGCGCCAGAATCCTGACAACTTTGGTGAACGTGATGGAACAACAGGACGCCAACACAGGACTTGCTACGATGTGTATAGGAACCGGTCAGGGTATCGCAACCATTCTGGAACGGTAGAAGACCGTGTCAAAAAAAATTGAGAAAGTTGCCGTATTAGGTGCAGGAGTGATGGGTGCCCAATTGTCTGGACACCTTGCCAACGCTGGGATCGAATCATATCTTTTTGATATGAACCTGGAGTTAGCTGAGCAGGGTAAAGAATCTCTCACATCTTTAAAACCAGCACCTCTTTATAAACCGAAAAATGGTGACCTGGTCACCCCTTGCACATACGAAAATGATATTGAAAAGATCGCCGATGCAGACTGGGTCCTGGAAGCAGTTGCGGAACGACTGGACATAAAGGAATCGGTATTTCAAGATCTACTACCGCATTTGAAGGATACAGCCATCCTTACATCTAACACGTCCGGGATTCCCCTTGCCAGGCTCGCGGAAAATCTCCCTGAAGGTGTAAAAGAACGATTCATGATCACTCATTTTTTCAATCCTCCAAGGTACATGCAACTTTTGGAACTGGTACGTGGTGAACATACATCGGACGATACCTATTCGACCATGATCGAGTTTGGTGAAGCGGTATTAGGTAAAGGAATCGTTCATGCCAAGGATACACCTAACTTTATTGGTAACCGTATAGGCATATACGGACTCATGGCAACAGTGAATCTATCAATCGAAAAGGGTCTAACTGTGGAACAAGTGGATACGCTAACTGGGACCATTTCTGGTCGACCTAAAAGTGCCACCTTTCGAACCGCAGATGTGGTTGGTCTGGATACCTTGAAAAATGTTGCGCTGACCACATACAACCTTGCAAAGGGTGATGAAGAAAGAGATATGTTCCAGATCCCAGAGATCTTGGAGACATTGATCAAGTCCAATCGATTAGGACAAAAGACCAAGGCAGGTTTCTATCGAAAGAATGAAGACCGATCAATTGATTCCGTTAACCTCAAAACCGGAGAATATAGTAGCCAGAAAAAAGTTCGTTTTGACTGTTTCCGTGTCGCTAAGGACCACCAAAAACTTGTAGAAAAGCTCAAGGCCCTTGTTTACGGTGATGATAATGGAGCCATGTATCTCTGGGAAGTGACAGCTAAAACACTGATATACAGTGCAAACCGGATCCCAGAGATCTCCAATGATATCGTCAACGTAGACAATGCGATGAAATGGGGATTCGCATGGGAACTGGGACCATTCGAAGGTTGGGATGCCATTGGTGTCAGAAGGTCCGTGGACCGGATGACATCAGAAGGTAAAAAAGTTCCTGCTTGGGTGACCGAGATGTTAGAAACGGGAAGGGAAACATTTTATAGAATCGAAAATGGTGAACGTACCTACTGGGATCCGATAGATAATGGACCTGTGGTAATGAAACAGCATCCCAAATCGTTGAATCTTGCCATCCATAAATCAGCAGGGAATACGCTGAAACGCGACATCAGTGCAAGTGTTAATGATATAGGTGATGGAATATTGAATGTTGAGTTCCATTCTATCTTACAGCCAGCATTAAATCCGATAGATGGTTCCTATCTTGCAATGATCAATCACGCATTGGATCTTATCGATAGTGGGGATTATAAGGCCATGGTATTAGGGCACCAGGGACAGAATTTTTGTGCTGGAGCAAATCTGAACCTATTGCTTGAACTCAGTAAGTATAAGCAATGGGATGCTCTGGAATTTGCTGTAAGGTCTTTACAGGATACAACCCAGCGTATACGTTTCAGTACTGGTCCCATTGTAGCGGTTCCCTTCCAACTGACCTTAGGTGGCGGAGTAGAGATCGTTCAACCGGCGGCTCATCGTGTCGCTGCTGCGGAGACCTATATAGGTCTGGTAGAGGTTGGTGTGGGCTTGATTCCAGGCGGTGGAGGACACTTACGAATGATCCTGAATGCATTTGAAGATGAAAATGTTGGCCGTATGGGAGCATTCCAAAAGATCCAGAAAGCATTTGAATCAATTGGATTTGCTAAGGTTGCTACTAGTGCTGATCATGCAAAATCCATCGGATACCTTAGGCAGGATGACACTGTTATTCTAAATCGCGATTTTCTGCTCCGGACCGCTAAGAATAAGGCTATAGAACTGGCTGGAGATTATCAGGCACCAAAATACCGAGACGATCTGAAACTACCCGGTGCTGGAGGACGTACAGCACTGAAGATCGCCTTAAAGGGATTCAAGATTCAGGGAAAGATCTCAGAGCATGATATGAAGATCGGAGAGAACATTGCCTTCATATTAACTGGCGGGGATAAAGGAGGATTGACAAAGAGCGTTGATGAACAATATTTATTGGATATTGAACGCGAAGCTTTTATTTCCCTATGTGGCGAGAAACTTACCAGAGACCGGATCAGTCACATGCTTAAAAAAGGAAAACCTTTACGTAACTGATATTTTTCTTAGTTCTTAGGAAGTCGCTTTAGATTTTTTTCCTGGAATAAATTCTTTTCAATCCCTGAATCGACCTCTATACTCTTAAACATTATTTCTGTGGTATGGTTCTTTTGCATATCTTTTACATAGATCCGCTCGATAACGTGATAGTCTTTTAATCTTTTGTACTGGAATTCTTTCTTTTTCTTCAGCTCTCCTCGCTTATCATAAGATTCTTCTATAAGACCTAAGAGTCCATCCTTTATAACCCAGGAAATATGTTTAGAATATGAGGAGTTTAATTTTTCACTGGGTATTATCTCCAATACATAACACTCGCGTCCATCCACCACATCATCCTCCAGTCTATTATAAGTATTCTCACTCAGTTCGCGGCTTGTCATATCTTCATAGCTAAGATCTGAACCCATGAACGAATCGCTTTTTTTACTGGATGAGATACGCCGTACTTTTTTAAAAGCAGGAAGCCACATACGCATCTCATCATTCCCATCATCATGCTCGATCTTTAAAAATGCTACTCCTTTGTCATCCTTTGGTTCAAGAAACCAGATCATCTGCCGCCTATTGCTATCCATCGACTTGGAGATCATAGTATTTGTTCGGGTCTTTCCTTTTGAATTTGTCAAAACCATGGACGTCCTATTGATGAGATCCTTCGGCTGTTCTTTTTCATCTAACTTTTTTGCGATATCATATCCCGATTGACCAGTTAGAACAGAAACAAAAAAACTACCAACCAAAAAATATTTCATAGCTATGTCTCTATTTCCAATAGACGATCTTTTAATAACTCAGCGATCGCAGCTAAAAATGTTAGTGTTCCAATCGATGTGGATATCATAGCAAAGACCATGAGACCACCTATATACTGTACCGGCAGGAATGCGGAGAATAACAGAGCACCAAAGGCCATATTGGATGCTGAGTCCAGCATGATCGGATACCCAACATCATCAATAACATCTCTGGTCAGGTTGTTTTTTTCTACTCTACCTGCTAAGCGCCGATACTGAGATATATAGTGTATTGCAAAGTCCACACCAACACCTATAATAATTGAAGCCAGTAATGCCGTCACATGGCTGAGACTGATTCCGGCCAGACCCATAAAACCAAAGTTAATTATTATAGCTACTGAGAGAGGAATAATAGCCATTACACCCCACAAGATCCGTTTAAAAAACACGGATGCAATAAGTCCGATGACCAAAACTGAGGCTACGATACTGATAATAGATGATTCAACGATCAGATAGACCAGATCACGTAACACTACCATCATTCCTGTAACTGATGCCTTTTCTACGCTCTTCAGATCTTGTGTGTAGTTCTCGATCTTATCAACGGTAGATACGATCTCATCTGTGGTCATAACACGGCTAAGAGATGTTACAAGGCCAACACTATAATCATAGTTCACCATAGTGGAAAAGTCATCCGGGTCACCTGACATAGAGTACATTGTAAAGAGATTATTTATCTTATCACGTTCATCAGGTATCATTTCAAACTCGGGATCGTTATCCATCACTACCCTGTGCATTTGTTTTACCATATCAGCTATGGAAAAACTGGTCGTGACCTTACTATTATCTTCGAGCATCTGTTGGAGACCGGTCATCTCCTTTAATAATTCCGGGCTCTTGATGGGTCCTTCCACTCTAACTCGGATGTCCATGGTTCCGGTCATCTCTTGATCAATAAAATCGATACTGTCCCTGAACTCTGTTCCTGGCTTAAAAAAACCTGCAATATTCACGTCTACGTTTAGCCATAGTAGACCATAAATCCCTACTACAGCTATAATAGTACCTGCGGCCAAAATTGATCTTGGATTAGATGTGACCAGCCTGCCAAAATAACTGATCATATTTTCAAACATACTGGCCCTAGAGATAGCTTTTGAATTCATGTTCCATTTTTTTATTCGAATGGCAGCCGGTAAAAATGTTGAGCTTAGAAAAAATGCGTAACCTATTCCAGCACTGATACACACGCCATATCCCATCATCTGTTCAATAGGAGCCAAGGATAAAGACAAGAAAGCAGCAATAGTAGTTATGCTGGTAAGGAAAATTGGGACCAAGAGTGAGTCCATCGTTACCTCCAGAGCTTTAACAGTATCCTTTCTTATTCTGATCTCCTTGAAAAATTTAGTAATGAAATGGACGCCATCGGAGTTAGCGATCGTGAGTAAGATGATCGGCATAGAAGTATTGATTATTGCAAAATGAAAACTTTCTGAGCCTGTTAAGAATACCATCCACCCCATAAAACCTACCATTACAATGAGGGACTGTACGATAACTGCGAAGACCAGACCGACTGCAAACAGGTTCCTGAGATTTATCATTAAGATCATGGCCATGATAACAAGACCAACCCTTAACAGAATAGAGATATCATTCCTGATCAGTGCTGGCACTGAACCTGTGATATAGGCCGTGCCCCCATAATGTACCTCAAAGTCTGATAGTACGCTATCACCTACCGCAACAACTGTATTTCTCATAACATCATGCGGAATATCTGCAAGGGGCTGAACCATTATGTTAAAGTATTCCTCATCCCTGCTCAAGACCCTTTTCCTTATACTAGGATTCTGGTTCAAATAGTGATCTATTCTTTCTATTTCTAACATGTTCAGTTCACGGCTTGGCTGAAGGTCACTGATCAGCATAAAACCATCGTCGCTGTCTATTCTTGACATAGTTGTGATACACGTAACCTCATCGATCACAGACTGTTCTTGCAGTGCAGCTGTGACATCCCACAGTGCAGCAAAGGATTCACTATTAACAATAGATCTCCCTTTCCTACCGAAGGCAACAAACACAACTTCTGTAGATCCGAACTCATCCTGAACAGCATCCCAAGAGATCCGGGAGTCCAGATCCTTCGGGAGCATTGCCATCATATCATCATCTATAGTTAAAAAGGAAATGCCAGAGCCTACCGTAAGTGTTAGCCCTATAGAGAGAATTATATTGAAATACGGATGATCCAGTGCACGGTTAATGAACCATGCTCTTATTGGATGGTGACTATTAAACGGGTTCAATTAATTAGTATTGCATTATTAACTGTATAAAAGATACAATATCCGAGATATTTACGTTTCCATCACCATTAATATCAGCTGGCGGGGTCGGACCATAACCATAATCGGTCATCATATCGACAATATAGCAAAGATCCGTTATCCCAAATGAACCATCAAAATCAATGTCTCCTACAGTATATTCAGGGAAATCTATGGTGCCATTGATATATTCCGGATCATATTTCTGGGCACGTGCAACCATAGCATTATTTTCCGGGTAAACAAAATCCCAGACGATATTACCACTATTCGTCACTTCAAACATTCTAGCACCACTGTTCCCACCTGTGCCATCCGCATCAGTAATAAGTGTATTGCCATTGGGTAAGCGAAAGGCACCAGACTGAACGTTCGAGTGAAAACCACCTGAATGCATCCATACAGGATCATCAGGGCCATAGGGTTGTCCGATCTCTATTGTATAGTTTCCGCTTTCAGTTAGTGGTGTAACTATCTCGAATACTGCAGAATTGTTGTTCGTATAATTATTATTGTATAAGATCAAATTTCCTGCTCCCGGAAAACCTTCAGGGATCCAGTTCACACCATGCTGAGAGTCCAATAGCTGGTCGACATTGTTTCCCCGATCATAGACTTGGGGATTCCCCCATCTGTATAGAAAATCACCACCCATACCAGAGTTACCACCTGTATGGCCAGCGGATTCTTCAGTTGTCGTGCTGTGATCGATAATATAGATCTCATTGTGGTGACGGGATGAGACCACTATCTGATCCTGATCAGCATTATAATCGATAGCATTAAAATGTTTCCAGTCACCATTGGGACCACCCGGACCCTGGTTACTTCCCGCGTTGCCATAATTAATATCCATCAA
>DCMX01000118.1:0-1712 GCA_002321855.1 Fidelibacterota bacterium UBA1611
CTGAAATACATTATCGCAATTCCAGAATGGTTTTTTAATATTTAGGTTTATGCATGTTTAATAACGACGAACGCTATTGGGATATTCAGAAATTAAATAAATGGTTCGCCATATCATCCATCCTGTTTTTGATCAGTATGGCTTGGACCTTTGTTGATGATAATGATGATGAATTCAAAGTTTATCAGCGTGAATTCCGGAAAATGGAAATTGGAATCACTGAAAAAAATCTGAAACGGGAATTAGAAGCTGTTTCAGCTGAACGCATCTCTTTTGAAAAAGATTTGGCTAAGGCTCAATCTGAATTAGATATTCAAAATGAAACATTGGTTGATCTTGGTGCGACCTTAAAAACACTTAAAGGCCAATACTACAATGAGAATATGATCTACCAGGGCCAAAAGGCTGAAGTGGATGGACTCAAATTTCTTGTTGAAGCAGAAAACGCCCACCAGGATGATGGAGACCATCATGGGTCTTCTAATAAAAATGATTATGCGGCGGCATTGGAATTACTTCATAAGTACCAACTCATCAAGGAAGCATCAGAGATAGAGATCGACGATACTGAAAAAGCTATCAAAGACCTGAAGGCAAATGTAAAACTGAAGAGAGAAGAACTCAATATTGTTTTGAAAGACGTAACGATTGTTGATAATAAACTCAGTAAGATCGACCGTGAGCGGATGACCTTCGCCAATAAGGTCGGGGATGTTGTTCGAGACCTACCTATCATCGACTTTTTAGATCCTTATTATAAGGTAAACCAAGTTGTGGTTCGCGATGTGAAATATGATGTGAACTTTGCAGCGGTTCCCAAAGTGGATCGTTGTACCAGTTGCCATTTGGGAATCGAAAATCCCAACTTTGCTGATGCACCCCAGCCCTTTACTACTCATCCTAATTTAGATCTATATATTACATCTGCTTCTTCGCACCCCATGGATACCTTTGGGTGCACCAGTTGCCATGCTGGCCGCGGACGGGGAACATCATTTACGTCATCCACACACACACCAAGTAATGATGACGAAAAAGCACGTTGGCAGGAAGAATATGATTGGGAAGTGATGCACCATTGGCTTCAACCGATGTTACCAACCCAATATACAGAAGCATCCTGTTTTAAATGTCACAATAATAATTTGGATCTGAAAGGAGCTGATAAATTGAATCTTGGCCTTTCACTAGTGGATAAGTCGGGATGTAATGGTTGCCATTTGGCTCAGGATTACCCACAATTATCTAAAGTAGGTCCAAATCTGAAAAACTTGGATGAAAAAGTTTCTAGGGAATGGATAGCCAAGTGGATCCAAGATCCAAAGAAGTTCCGACACAACACCAAGATGCCATCTACATTTGGGCAGGACAACCAAAGTTCGCCTGAAATGCAGGCCTGGAATGACGCTGAGATCTTTGCAATGAGTTCCTATCTTGTATCAGAAAATGGTGGTAAAAAGTCCACATCAGATTATCGATTCATGGGCGATGCTGAAAATGGGCAACATTTATTTGAATCTATTGGTTGCTTGGGTTGCCATGTTATTGAACCCGAACCGATTGAAACTGAAACTTCCCTTAAAGAATTAACAAAACGTCAAGGCCCTAATCTGATTGGTATTGGCTCTAAAACATCTGCTGAATGGGTTTATAATTGGATCAAGGATCCATTAGCTTATAATCCGGAAACCCGGATGCCCAACCTTCGAGTG
>DCMX01000118.1:2095-3380 GCA_002321855.1 Fidelibacterota bacterium UBA1611
AAGATTTTGAAAATTTACCTAATGTTAATCTGGATGAAAAGTCCCTGGATAAAGTCGCATTTACCCACTTGTCCAAACAAATGCCTGAATCCTATGCTACAAAAAAATTAGCCGGAATGAATCTGAATCAAAAACTTGATTATGTGGCTAAAAAAAGTATTACGCATTATGGCTGTTTCGGCTGCCATACAATTGATGGATTTGAAAAAGCCAAACCTATAGGGACAGATTTAACAGAAGAAGGTTCTAAACCGACAATAAAATTGGATTTTGGACTCCATCATGATATTGACCATACCAATTTTGCATGGTTTGAAGCAAAATTGGGTAATCCTAGAATTTTTGACCGTGATAAGGTCAGTCCAACATTGGATAAACTAAAGATGCCAAACTTTGATTTCAATGAAACAGAAATTGAAGCCATTACTACAGCCATATTGGGGTTTAATGGCAATAAAGTGGATGAAGGAATCAAAGCTCATAATCGTGTGGATGAAATGGCACAGAATGGAGCACGATTGGTCAAACAATTCAATTGCCAAGGTTGCCACTTGATCGATGATTTTGGTGGTCAATTGGTGGACCATATCGGTGCTGCAGAATACGCTCCGCCAAATCTGAACACAGAGGGTGCTAAAGCAAATCCAGATTGGCTGTTAAGTTTCTTTAATAACCCATCTATAATTCGCCCGAACCTCGAAGTGCGGATGCCCAGTTTCCATCAGATCACCGATGAACAGTGGAATGCCATCATCAAGTATTTCCAGCATTTGGATAATGAAAAAATCTCCTATCGGGATGAATTAGCCATTAATGAACATTCCATCGAATTCAAAGGCGGCGAAATGCTCCATGAATTGGGTGCCTGTACTAATTGTCATTTTTATGGTACGACATTTCCGAAACAAGATGCCTCCACCTGGGCACCGAACCTGGCCCTGACCAAAGATCGTCTGAATCCGGATTGGGTGAAAGAATGGCTCCGTGATCCACAAACAATCATGCCGGGGACTAAGATGCCCGCACCATTCTTACCCACTGAAGATCTGTTAACGATAGATGGTGCTAAAAATGACTGGGGCAAAGAACTTGTCAAAATGAATGGGGATACAGAAGCTATGCTGGACGGACTCCGGGATTATGTTTGGAGCATTAAAGGGAAAACCAACATCGATAAAACCATCCAAGATTATTTTGATGAAAATGGTTATGATTTTAGCGGGGATGATGACGAAGATGAAGACGATTGGGGTGACGACGAGGACTGGTAGAAACCTATTGCATA
>DCMX01000059.1:0-343 GCA_002321855.1 Fidelibacterota bacterium UBA1611
TGCTGTGCCCACTGCCTTAGGTAGATGGCTTGCAATAGTACTAGTCTGGGGCGGAATATTCAGTGGCTTACTACCAATGACCTTATGGCGTCCACCGCTGATGGGATCTTCAGAAGACGCCATAAAAGATAGAGCCATATCATATATTGGCGTGGCTTCAGGAATCTGTTTTGACCTTTCAATGAAAAAAGGACCACTGCGATAATGGAGAAAGGCCATGTCCGTGTATGGGAACACTTGACCAAAAACTGCATTCCCTTCATGTCCGGAACTACCAATAGTATAGAAGCACTTCCCTTCATTTTTTAAAAGTCGTGCTTTCAGATCCATATGGCGACTAAAT
>DCMX01000059.1:657-3691 GCA_002321855.1 Fidelibacterota bacterium UBA1611
ATCCATATGGCGACTAAATACCTGAGATTCAAATATAGAAATGAGGACAGATGATCGAATGTTGGTCTGGGATAAGAGTAGGTTGGTCCGTGCTTTGGGTAAGTTTCCATCATTCACACATTTGGTGAAGTTCTGATCGACAATTTCATCTCTGTTAAACAATAACATCGTCAGATCAATCCATGCTCTGCAAAAGAATAAACATCATTCCCAGCATTAATGAGGCGATCATGAATCGGAACATCAATTATTTCAGCAGCTCCATTTAATTGTTTTGTGGTGGTAAGGTCATCCTTTTTAGGATTGGGATTTCCGCTATGATGGTTGTGGACAAACACTAATGCAGTCGCATCATGATTCAAATCACGCTTCACTACTTTTCTGAAATAAATGACCAATGTTGTGAGTGTACCTTCGAAAAGTTCTTCCATTTTCAGGATTTGGTTGCGATCATTTAGATAAATTACTATGAATACCTCACGGTTCTTAACTCGGAGTTGGTGCTTAAGGTATTGCAAAACTTCGTCTGATAATCGAATGAAATTTTTATTAATGATGCAATCTGCCAGATATCTTTGTAAAACATCCTGAGTTAATTTTAAGCTAAATACATTATTGCTGCCTATACCATCAATATCTTGTAAATCTTTTGAATCTGTTTCCAATACATCTTTGAGTGAACCAAATTTTTTCAAGGCCTGTTTAATCAATTATTTACAATCTATACGGTGAGTCCCCAAGGAAAGTAAAAGCTCAACAATCTCATAGGCATGGGAACCTTCCAGTCCATCTTTTAAAAAACTGTACCGTAGGCGTTGGCGGTGTTCTTTATGCATTGAATAGTTCGACAATATTCTTGCTATTTATTGTTATTTGTAGATTTTGGGACTGGTTTCGCAGGTATACCTCCCCAAATCTCTCCTGGGGGTACCTTTGTATATTTAGGTAGAACAGCTCGGGAAGCAATGACCACTCCATCACCTATTTCGCAACCCGGATTGATTTGGGCTCCGACTCCAATCAGACACTTTGCACCTATCTTCACTGGTGCTAAGATTAAATGATCTTTTTCAGCAATATGCGCAGTGATCAATACTTTTGAACCAATTATTGATTGATTTCCTATTTCCACCATATAAACATCATTTAGCCGATCACTGCTAATAATTGCTCGCCATCCTATTTTACATCCCATCGCCTTATAATAACTATGAACTACCCATGAAGGAACCAAATACCCAATAAAAGGTTTTGCTAAACGATCTAACACAGATAAGAATCCCCACTTAAATGATGTTATTGAATAGATCGGAATTTGGCCAGTTTTAAATTTTGGTCTAAACAATAATCCAATCATCCCGGTTAACAAAATGACCATTAGCATCCAAATGATATATGATAAACCTAATGAAAGACCAATATATACAGAGCGCTGCCATAGAATATATTGTTGGGTATTCTCTACAACCTGAAGAAACAGCATAATACTGGGGATACTGGCAAAACCCCAGTAGGCACCAGAAAAAACTATAACAAGAGATGTTAAAAAATGTTGGGCAAATCGCCAGAGCATTGAAATCTCATTTACCGTATTTATTTTTAATTCGTTTTATATCATCGATGTAAAATATCAGCAAAAGATTCACAAACCTTGTAACTTTGATTTGAATTCCCGTATTTCTCTTATATTACCAGTTCGAATCTCACCAGACCTCCACTTCAATTGAAAATCATCTTCTGTATCATGGCCTTCTTGTTTCTGGTATAATGAATAGAGTTCATGATCTTCTCTGGGTTTGTTTTTATGAATGGTTGCGGTAAGCTGATAAGCAAGATCTTCAAGAATATCATCTATAACACGCTCGGGTAAATGTTGATTTAATAGATCTTGTTCATTACGGGAGAATCGTAATCCTCGTACTACATAATCTTGATAAGCTTCCCAGGCATAAGGAGCCACCTTTTTTACAAAATCAGCCATAGCATCAGAATAGACGCGAATCTCGTACTGCGCATGACTGTCCGATCTTAAACCGATAAAATGAAGAAGATTGTGAAGATCATTTTTCCAATACCATTCCGTATAAAGATTTACTGGCAGGATACCACGAATCAGTTCTCGAGCCAAACCAAATTCATTCAATTCCTGGTACATTTCAAAGCTTCGTTCTGATATCTCATGAAAATACTGTTGCACTTTATCAGTAAGTTCTTTTGGCACTTTCCCAGAACGACCTTGTTTATTCAAAGCACTCTGAAATTGGATATTCTGTGGGTCAGGATAATAAAATTCATCCCGGGCTTTTGAATAACGTAAAGAATATTCATTGATATTAGCTGTACGATGGCGAACCCATTGGCGAGCAACAAATATGGGCATCTTACAATGAAACTTAAACTCCACCATTTCAAATGGTGTAGTATGACGGTGACGCATAAGGTAGCGGATCAGTCCGCGGTCTTGGGACACTTTACGTGTGCCCTCACCATAGCTCACACGGGCTGCCTGTACTATAGCATTGTCCCCACCCATGGAATCCACCAAGCGAACGAAACCTTTATCTAAACATTGTATAGCATCATCTGGAATCTTTGACATGTTAAATCTCTATTCCGATTTTCTATAGATTATTACACCATCCCGAACGGGTAAGAGCAACGGTTCTAATCTATGATTATTTTTTATGAGTTGGTGCATTTCTTCTGTCTACCAAATTGTTTTGGATAATTCTTTCAGAAGATCAGTGTCTTCATCTGAATGATCCTTGCAATATCTTTCAATGTCTACCGAGGTGAACCCCATCAGGCTTTCAAAATTGAAAACGTTTTATAGACAGCTCCTACATCACCAGCAATCAATCCCGGTTCCAATAATGTATTTTCCAAGTTGTATTTGCGAGGATTTCCATAAAGATCGATCAGTTTTCCACCGGCTTCATTAATAATACAATCTCCGGCACAGATGTCCCATTCATTCTTTGGACGCAGAGTTGCAAAAATATCAGCCTTGCCCGCAGCGGTAAGCCCAAGTTTA
>DCMX01000039.1:0-9368 GCA_002321855.1 Fidelibacterota bacterium UBA1611
CCTTCCTGCATTCGAGCACCACCGGAAGAACATATTAATACCAAAGGAATCTTCTTTTTGCCAGCAGTTACAATCGCTCTTGAAACAGACTCTCCAACTACGGAACCCATACTACCACCAATAAAAGAAAAATTCATAAATCCAAGGATTATGGATCTCTTCCTTAGTTTACCAGAATAAATCTTGATAGCATCAAGGTCTCCGGTCTTCCGCCTTGCACCACTAATTTGTGTGCTATATTTCTCACCTGCTTTAAAACCTAAAAAGTCTTTTGATGCAAGCGTTGAAAAAAGTTGGGTTTCTGATCCTTTATCTATCAATAGATCTAAATAAATCTCTGGAGAAACACGGAAATGATGCTGACAGTGATGGCAGACAGAAAGATTTTTTTCCAATTCAGGACGAAAAAGAATTTCATCACAGGAATTACATTTTTCCCATAAACCATCTGGTATCGATTTTTTCTCTGAATCCTTGAATTTTTTATCTGTTCTTTTGTACCAAACCATAACTATTTGAGATTAATTTGGTACCATCTGATAGAATAATCATCTTCATAATCAACATAGTATCTATTGATAAAAACATCTTATTAATGAAAGCCAAAATAGAGAAAATGTTTAAAAAAATGAAAGCTACTTTGGTTGACTTTAAAAATACGGTTGATTTAATTAGGATTCGATTTAAATATTTTCTGAGATAAAACTGTTTTGCAATATTTTGTATGTCAGATAGACCATCAATAGTCCATCAGGGAATATTTATAGCCCGGATTTTATTTTAAATGGTGCTATATAATTTGGGACAAGATCATAGGGATTTTTAACAACCCATTTTCTATAATTATGATCGGCAAGGTACCCAACATTTACCGCAGATGGTTGTGATACGACCGCTTTAAATTTATTACCAATTATTTCATCACATTGCCATTGAAAGATGGTCCTTTCTATAGGAACCTTTTTTTTCACATCATCCCAATTATTTACTTCGATGTTTCCTGCTTCAACAGGCAATTTATCAATCCAATTAACGTGTTGAGAAAATACCTGAGTTCTATGAGACCAAATCAATCCGTATGTAGGATATTTATTTCGGACTTGATATGCCAAAGACATCATTGTGGGGACAGGTATAATTGGTAAGTTTTTTGAATAAGCTAATCCTTTGGCAAAACTTAGACCAATGCGTAATCCAGTAAAGGAACCTGGTCCAATGCTAACAGCGATCCCGTTGAGATCAGCTAAACGAAATTTTGTTTTATTTTTTAACTCTATGAAAAAATCTGGAAGAATCTCTGCATGTTTCCTTGGAGCACTTTCTTCTATACAACCAATACTCTCACCATTAACAATATATGCTAATCCACATATAATGGACGAAGTTTCTATCGATAGAATTCTTCTTCCGCTGGTCACTATTATCAAATACCCTTGATGTTAATAATGCGTGTATTTGGGTGGTTTATTAACCTTGAAAATTTTATCTCTATTACGTCTTCTGGCAATAATGATTGAATCACATCAGCCCATTCTATTAAGGTTACACCATCATGCGGTATCAATAGATCTTCTCCACCCAGATTTAAAAATTCGACTGCATTTTTTAATCGATAACAATCTACATGATATAAATTGAAGGGGGATCCTATGTATTCACTCACAAGTTTAAAGGTAGGCGAACCTACACGACCACGGATGCCAAGTCCTTTTGCAAACCCTTGAGTGAATGTGGTCTTTCCCGTACCCAGCTCTCCCTTTAGAGCAACAACTATACCTATATTTATTCTATTTACTAATTCTTCAGCGAAAGACTGTGTATCAGCAACCGATTCAGACCGAACTTCTAAAATATCATAACCCTTTCATAATTGCCACTGGAACCAATAACTCTTCCATGGAGATACCTCCATGTTGAAATGAATTTTTAAATTGGGTTTTATATTTATTTGCTTCGTTTGGATAAACAAAATACACGTCATCCTTGGCAATCAAATAATTGAATTGAGGACCAAAAACAGGTAGTCTGTATTGCGCGGGATCTTTTATAATTAAAGCATTTCGTTTCCTAGCATTTAAATTCCGGCCATATTTATACCGAACCCCGCTGGATGCTTCCCTATCTGCAGCGACCATCACATCTCTTTGGACGCGAATGCTACCATGGTCACTAGTAATGATAACTGTAAACTCGCTATCACTAAGTACTTTTAAAACCTTATTAAACCAAGAATTTTCAGTCCAGGAAAGTACTGCAGTTCGATACCCAGCTTCATCGGGAACCATTTCCTTTAATATATCCATTTGAGAGCTGCGATGGGCAAGTATATCTACAAAATTAACAACTATTGCTAAAATATCAACATTTAGTAAATCTTGAATCGTTTTCTGAAATCTTTGTCCTTCTTCTACTGCCCATATCTTATGGTAATGTAAAGATTTATCTTTAATTCTATGACGCTTTATCTGATCAACAAGGAAAGTTTTTTCAAACTGATTAAGACTTGAGGCATGTTCTGACATTATTTTTTTTTGCTCCGGATATTTTTGTACCATCTCATCAGGAAAAAGACCAGAAAAAATTGCATTACGCGAATAGGGAGTTGCTGATGGTATAAGAGAAACCTGAAATGAAAGATTCACATTAAAAAAGTTCTCTAGAATAGGTAGAATCGACATAAATTGGTCATGCCTCAAGCAATCCAGTACAATTAAACAAACTTTACTATTCCTTTTGAGCAATGGCATAATAAAATGGGGGAAAAAGTCAGTAGAAAGTACTGGACGATCATCAGTTGATAACCATGAAATGAAATTCTGTTCTATGAAACGAGAAAATTCCCGATTACATGTTTGAATCTGTTCTGTCAGTATATTCCCTAGACCGGTCTCTCTGTATTCATCGAATTTCAATTGCCATCTTACCAAGCGATTGTAGAGTTCCCACCAGCCCTGGCACGATAGATCATCCTGTAAACAAGCATTAATATCTTGAAAATCTTTCAAATAATCTGATGTGGCTCTTTCTTCTCTAAGACTATTTTTCTCCAAAACTTGTTTACAGGCCATGAATATTTGACTTGGGTTCACGGGCTTTATTAAAAATTGTTCAACCTGGCTTGTGATTGCTTCATCCATTAGCCATTCATCTTCCGTTTTTGTAATCATGATTATTGGCATTGATTTACGTATATCTTTAATCGATTGCAATGTTTTCAAACCATCCATCCCAGGCATAGATTGGTCTAGAAGTATTAGATCAAACTGATTTTCCTGGGTAAGGGCAATTGCATCATCACCATTGGTAGCTTGTATGAGGTTATATCCTTTTTCTTCAAGAAAAAGGATATGGGGTTTTAGGTGGTGTATCTCGTCATCCACCCATAAAATATTACCACGTGAGTCTTGCATGATATACTGGCTTTGAAATTACTGGTGAACCAAATTTATTATGGATAATTCAAAATATGATTACAGGATCACTTCGTAACCATTTTCCAAACTCCATCCCAATCTTGTTTCGGCGGCTGTTCCATAAAATGCCTGCAGCGTTCCATAAATACAATGGATGGGGTAGTATTTCGCCCTTTAAAATGTAATTCCATTGACTCAGATTTCTCAAAAAGGTCTAACGCTTTATCCCAATCTCGTTTGAAATAATGATCCAGTCCATTCTCAAACGTCTCAATCAAATCTAGTACAGGCCGTTCAACAGATTCTTTGATATCAATTAGCTCATATACACGAACCGGAACCTTTTTACCTTTGACTTGAAGAAAATCAAGGAAACGGAAGACATATTCATCATTGGTTGTATCATAAATATTCTCTCCTACAAATATATAAACGCCATATTGTTTCGATGCAGGTTCAAGCCGTGCGGCAAGATTAACTGTGTCTCCCATCATTGTATACTGCATCCGCATATCCGATCCCATATTACCGGTAACCATGGATCCACAGTTCAATCCAATACGATGGCGCATTGAAAAGACAATATCTGGCCAGTCACCCTCTTTTTTCCATTTTTCCCTCAGTTCCTTTAATCGCGTACGCATGGCTAAGGCGGTAGCGCAGGCTTTTTTTTCATGGTCTGCAACAGGAGCTGGAGCACCATAAAAAGCAACAATCGCATCACCGATATATTTATCAAGTGTTCCTTCATGAGCCAACAATACATCTGTCATTGCGGTCAAGTATTCATTCATGAGCCTTACAAGGCGTTCTGGATCTAATACCTCAGAAAAAGTTGAGAAATCTTGTATATCAGAAAAAAATGCTGTGTGATAGTCTTGTACACCTCCCAGTTTAGGTGCCTGGTGCTTTTCATGCATTTTATCAATCAGTCCGGGTGAAATATATGTGCCGAACGTATCTTTCAAGAATTTTTTATCTTTTTGTTCATTTAAAAACTGGAAGATCACATTACTGACATAAGTAATAACGATTCCTGCAAGGGGAGCCACAATTGGCATCACATAGCTCTGACCTGGGTCTGGGAGTTTCACAAGCAAACTATCATAAATGATATCATATAATGAATGCGGTATAACTGCTGAAATAATGGACTTTACCATCCATAATATATCGTTCGCGAACAAACCAAGAGCAAGACCATAATAGATGACACCTTCCATTAGAATGATGATTCCGGCCAGAATGGGGTGCACATCCAGTTTTCTAAAGAGAAAATACGCAATGATACATAACCCGGCGATCACAAAAAAATGTACCAGAGGATATGCTCCACCTTGAAAAAGACGGGTTAGTCTTCCCCCAAACACATATAAATAATTTTCATGGATGATAGTTTGTATAGCGTTGGCATGCGTCTCAAACCCTGGCGTGTCCTGAGGTATATCCATATAATTATAATATGGGGTCGATTTAACATCATGCAACACTTCGACAGATGCACCTATAATGACGATTTTATTGTAAAAAGGTGATCTTGTAATATCATATCCTTGACCAACGCCCATCATAGTCATCATTGCTTTCCGCTCACTCTCATTATCAATTGCCATGATCCAATCAGGAATCTCACCAGGAATGAATTGACTCATCCAATCTAGGTCTTCAGATAATTCAAAATCCTTTGTGTCCAAGACTTGTGATAATGGGTAACTGGGGAAAGTGCCCCATGGTGGAAAAGAAGTCCCTGGTAATTTATAATGTGATGGGGGGCCATAATAATTAACCAAAAAATTATTTGTTCGGCCGTGGGCTTGAATTGTCAATGGGCCAAAATTCCAGACCAGTTCCTTCTTATTCCAAATCGGTTTGACCGTTTCAGGAATATCAAAATATACTTGAACACATTTCAATCCCAATGTTAGATAAGGCGTTTCTATGTCATGGTCCATAAAACCTGCAACACTGTATTCGCGAGAAAAGTTGTCTATGTCCTTAACATCATTTATCAAACCAGTAGCTGGTTCTGCCTCCATAATTAGTTTAACAGGTTCTGCAATATACTGTGGTGGAATCCGGGTAGCTTCACGAACCATCTTAGTATTCATCACAATTCGGGTTCCTTTTTCTTCTGCACTTCTAACAGCATCCGATAAGATAACGTCTCCGTGACCCGGCAGATATTGTTGAAACTCTTCAGGAAGATTTTTACTGACCCCGCGTAAATATTCAGATCGGGTATCAGGAGAATCAAATTGAATATCAAAGGCAATGACCTTGGCACCAGCTCGAGATAAGTTTTCAATAGCTCTGGCCCATATATCACCACGAGAATAGGGCCAGGTTATATTTTTTTCTGCCAACAACCGCCATGTTTCATCATCAACATCTATTAGAACCACATCTGTTCCAAGATCAATAATGGTGGAATCAGAAGCGCGCCAACCTGTTAGTGGACCGCGAACTTTATTGAAACGATAATCATAGGTCTTCAGTTCCAGGAAATCAAAAACTCCCACCCAGTGCAACAAACATGTAAGAAGGATGGACCCGAACGTTAGTGCCAGGTCAATCTGATGGTTCTTGATGAATTGTTTGATCTGGTCCATTAAAACCTGTATCCCAATGAAATCATTAGACCAGAGCTATTGGTTGACCATTCTTCACCAGTATTATCAACTTTACCATCGTTATCATTATCGATCTCATCATTTTTGTTCTCAGGAGCATGTGTGAATCGAATATTCCCTTTCGCATTAAGAACCAAACTATTAAAAATATCCCACTCACAACCGATCTTTCCACCTATGATTTTTACAGCGCTATCATCATCCCCATGGGTCATGTAGTCCGAGCCGCTACTCAGGCGAACCCTATTTTCGAACAAGGAATAGGTACCGCTCAATCCTAAAGATGTCATTGATAGTTCATTCCTGTAAGGCTCCAGATCTGCATTCATCATAGGAATAAAAATTTCGGTCCTGTTCATAGAAAAAACAGTTCTTAATGGAAACGGGAAACGGCTGGATATATTTAAAGAATATGTCTTGGAATCAGCCTTCTGAAACAGATAATCATCCCGACGACGTATACCAGAATATTTTTCGTCGGTTTCAACAAGATCAACATATGTCTTCGAATTGTAATTGATTGCGATCGTATTGCTGATGGGACCTATGGTGGCTGGCATATTGAGTGAGAATAAAGCATCCAAAGCTCTAGAATCTTCTCTATTGTCCTTTAAAAATCTACCAAGCGAATCCACTTCAACCGTGTCAAGATCGTTTGTCTTACCTATGGTCTTCAGGTTAAAGACAATGGAAGGTGCACCCGGACCGGGTACCAAGGTCGTATTCAAGGATAATGTTTTGGTCTTCTGTGGATTTACAACCGTCTCACTTAAATTATTATCTTTAGAACTATATCCCACTGCTACCATCAGCCTTCGTCCTAACATAGATAGTCGGTCTTTTATGCTGAATTCTCGAATATTATTTGTCAAATAGGGATTTCCGAAACTATAGAACTGAGGACCTATCTGTTTGTACTCCAGGAGCAAATTATTTAAAGAGTAACTGCCCTTGGCCCGCATATGAAAGGCTGCTGATGGCATATTTATGATCGCCCGAACTAGGTTTCCTTCAGCTGTTATTAGATCAATGGGCGCAAATGGCGTCATGAACTCATTTATGGTGAAGATATCTTTGTATTGTTCTGGGTCAGGCACCCCTTCAAGAGATGTAGTACCCATGATCATACCATCCTCAAGGCTATCTAATTTTACATCAAGCTCTGCTAAGGTCAGAGGCCCATCCCAAATGTTGTTATTCGTCATACTAAAGTTCCATGCAAACTGGAATAACAAATTCCGGTTATCCAGAGCGGTCTCAAAGTCAAATCCCATTACAAGGTTTTCTCTTGGACTGTTACCACCCCAATTCTTAGAGTCGACGAAAACTGTATCACCATATGCTGACGCTAAATTCGTGAATTCATCAAACTGATATTCGCTATTTTCATTCACATAATCGTTGTATATATAAATTGAATCCATGGTAGAGTCAGTTGGAACAAACGTGAACATTTCATTACTATCTATGTACTGTGGAATCTTCTCAAAATCATCCTTGGCCTTTTGGAAGTGCATTCCACCACTGAATATATTGAAAAATGTAAAAGATAAACGTGTTGCAGTAATGTCCTGTGGGAACGTGTACCCAGTTCGTGTCAGGTGGAACCTCCGATGACCATCAGTATCAAGGATCTCGGTATCAAACTCAAGCATCTTATATCCACCATCCACTTTTTGCTTATAATCAATGCTACGAACTATTTGACCATTAACATATTGCAGGTCAAACCAGGGAAGATCGACATGTGTGTGCTGTCCTCTTACCCGTTTCCCATCAAGTAAAAAAGGAGACAACGATGGATAGACGTCACCATATTCTAGTTTAAGGTAGTCCGTGATCTGAATAGTAAACGATTCACGATTCAATGGTTGCAAAAAGGATGACTCCCTCGATGATCCCCTATAGGAATAACGTGCCTTGACCCAGCTAAGTTCGGCATCGATCTTACCATTTGTTTCCTGCTCACTAAGATTTATTCCAGTAGCAGTGTTGCTTGAAGCTTGCCCACCAATATTACCCTTATACCTGAATCCTTCGGACACATTGACCATCCCTTTGGTCACATTAAAGGACCATGCAACTGGTGTCACATCCAGACCATAAGTAGTTTTAAATAATAGTTCGACCGAATGCAGTCCAACAGACAATTCCTCAGGTAACAGCGTTAGTATGCCTTCATCCATAATAGTATTTCTCGTTTGATCTCTACCATCCAACAGAACCTTGAAATTTGATTTATCCACTACAGCTGTACTGAACAATGAGGCGGCTATCACAATCTCTTCAGGCCGATTAACGGATCCGACCTCAGGAGATAGAATCAAAATATCTGCATCCACATATTCCGTACTGGTCGACACCTTGCGTGTTTGTTGATCAGCATCCTTTTTAGGTGCAATTACTATAAAAGATAGTGGATCCTTGAATGGATCATTTGATTGCGGAACCGCAATACGACCCCATTTTTGTTTATGCAATATCACGACATATTCGATTCCCTGACCTGTTACTTGTATACCTGGGATCAGACCTTCCCAATTACCAGCATCATAGTACATGGGTAATTCCTGATAGCTCATCTCACCAACTGGACGAAAAAACAGCATGCCCGAAACGATCGGGTCAGGGATGAACATTAATACTGATATGAGAACATCCTGACCATCCTGCACACTCTGTGGTTTTCTGTGATAATACTGTGTGGTGGATTGTGCAATAATTATAGATCCATTCCAAAAGAGGATCAGCAGGAAGAATATCCTGTGGATACCTTGCGACATAGTGGAAAGTTTATAAGAAATAGGTGGAAGGAGAAAGCTTATTGATACTCGATGATAAGCACTTTTTGTTCTCCATTCGGTCCTTCAAGATAGATCCGCACGACTGAGGGGCCTTCTTGAGCTGCATCGGGATCTTCAGGTATGGATTCTGGATCTGTTTCACTTGCAACGACCTGTCCATCCGGTGTGGAGTTACCCGTCATCCCTTCGCTAACATCAACTTCCTGCCCAGTCTCCATATTCACCAAACTTATAAGACCTTCGATTCCGATGACCTGGTCACCCTGAAAAGGATCTGAGATCATCCAAAAATCCGTACCTTTTACAGATGCCACAGAAGTAGGGGTTTGAATGACAAAATCGACATCTTGTTGCGAGATGATTGCTCGTATGGTCCCTCCATCCATATTGATCTTTTTGGAAATACTTGCTGCGGTTCTTTTACCCGTTATCACAGCCTCAGAATCCCCTTTTATTTTCAATATGGATTTATCATCGATAAAGATCACTACGGCAAAACCTGTTTTACCTGTCCTTATCTT
>DCMX01000039.1:9771-11727 GCA_002321855.1 Fidelibacterota bacterium UBA1611
ACACTACCCTGTACTTTCGTGGCAACAGCAATTTTACTTGCTATCAGAAAACTGGAAATACAAATCAGTAAAGGAACAATTATCCTATAGACCTTAAAAGACACTACTCCTCCACCTGAATCGAATTGATCTGATAATTTTGGCTCAGTATCTGATTTAACAAATAATTTACGCTGGCCTGATCCACAGTTGTCCCATTGATCTCCATCTGCCCATTAGGAGCAAAGCCTTCTAAAGAATTCCCAGGTCCAAACAGTGAATTGAACTGGTCATCACCCAGGGCCTGCTGAAGCATTATCAGAAAAGGGTCCGTAATCGATCCAGTTGTCTCGATTCCACCTGCTTCACCAATTTTGAATGCGAATATTGGTGAAAGTAGATCATCATCTCCTGCTGTAGTTGGAAGGGTCATCCTTATCTGCCAACAGTAAATATTACCAGGTTCAAGCGGATAAGCCTCACTGAATGGATACTGAAAACTGGTTATATTTTCAATAAGATACCAATCCTCAGATTGGTTAAAGGGCAGTACGCGCTGATCCTCAATGGCATCGTCCAATGAGCTATGAATATCTGGATCAAATTCCGCAACTCGAATAAAACTATTGCTTCCGTTCACGGGTGAACCGGCCGACCATTGGAACATGGGAAAATTTGTATACACAAGATTATCAATAACATCTTCCAAAGGTCCACCTGGAGACTCTAGAACGATCGATGCGGTCGTTTGAATAATAAATGTCTTTGAATCTTCAAAGACTATTGATAATTCATCCTCGGTCAGACCAGCTTCTATAATGACCGAGAATGTATATTCTCCATCTGAAAGTTTCCCACTAGTCAGTATTGTCTGCATTATAGCTTCTGCCGTCATTGGATCAAGTACGTCTTCCAAACTTCCCGTTAACTCGATCTGATTTCCCGACATATCTTGGATAGTGGTAGCATCTGCAGATAGATCCCTATTATCAAAGACCAGACCTGCTCCGATCTGAAATGGATCCGTCAAAATCTCCACAATGGTCGTTTCGTTGTCAATACCTAACCCAGGAGAAATCATTGATGCTTTAAATCGTACGGTTACAAAAATAGGATAAACATCGGATGATAATACATAACGAAAGATCAAGACATTAGTAGAACCATTACTAATATCAAAACTGCTTACATAATAGGTTGCGTATTCGTAAATATCACCCGATACTGTTACATTTAAATCTTGGGACTGGGACTGCATTTGGGCCGTAAGTGGATTATGAAAAGCCAAAAGTACCAGAATCAGAAAAATTCTATTTAATATTTCCACTATTACAAATTCCTTCTATACAAATTAATTTACCATAAATCTTCAGACAGAACCATAATTAAAACTCCCCGCACAGACTTTTGTGCGAGGAGTCATAGCAATAGTTCCCGGCAACGACCTACTCTCCCACGCTAGTCTCCCGCGCAGTACCATCGGCGCAATGGGGCTTAACTGCCGAGTTCGGGATGGGATCGGGTGTCTCCCCCACGCTATTGTCACCGGAAAGAATTTTAGGGAAATCGGGCCAAGTCCAATATCAAGAAAGATAATTTAGTAAAGCCATTCGGTTTATTAGTACCACTCGGCTGAAACCATTACTGATCTTACACCTGTGGCCTATCAACGTTGTAGTCTTCAACGAACCTTATTGCCATAAAGGCAGGGAAATCCAATCTTAGGGTGGGTTTCGCGCTTATATGCTTTCAGCGCTTATCCTTTCCGAACGTAGCTACCCAGCGATGCCCCTGACGGAACAACTGGTACACTAGAGGTTCGTCCATTTCGGTCCTCTCGTACTAGAAACAGATCCCTTCAAATTTCCTACGCCCACAGCGGATAGAGACCGAACTGTCTCACGACGTTCTGAACCCAGCTCACGTACCACTTTAATTGGCGAACAGCCAAACCCTTGGGACCTGCTCCAGCCCCAG
>DCMX01000210.1:0-870 GCA_002321855.1 Fidelibacterota bacterium UBA1611
GTACCTGAAAAATCGGTTACGATCCAAGAAATAGCTTTTGCTGCCTACACAAATCATCCACAAGGATTGGAAGCAGGTCTGGAGGCAACTCATTACTATGATCCACCAAACTTAACATTCCCATTTGGAAGTTATATAGCTGTAGTTGATATTGATTCAGAAACTGGCGAGGTTAAGATTCGTAGATTTATGGCTGTAGATGATTGTGGTAATATTATCAATCCAATGATTGTAGAAGGCCAAATTCACGGAGGATTAACCCAAGGGCTTGCTCCAGCGCTATTTGAAGAGATTAGTTATGATGATGAAGGTAATATACATGGAGGCAGTTTTATGGAATATCTAGTTCCTACCGCTGTAGAGACACCTCATTGGGAAACTGATAAAACTACTACGCCATCCCCTCATCATCCATTAGGTGCAAAGGGCGTTGGTGAGTCTCCAACAGTAGGCGCACCTCCTGCAATCGTTAATGCTGTGGTTGACGCACTATCTCATTTAGGTGTTAAACATATAGATATCCCCATGACACCAGAGAAGGTTTGGCGTGCCATTCACAAACAGGACGCTGCTTAAAACCGTAATTAAGGAATAAAATTTGAAAGTTGCACTCTCGAAAACCTTTACTATTCGTGCGCCCATAAGTGCAGTCTGGGATTTTATGACTAATGTTGAAAAAGTATGCACATGTATCCCGGGTGCCCAATACAAAGAGAACATCGGAGAAGACCAGCACTCCGTGATGCTGTTAGTAAAAGTAGGACCCATTAAATCAAGCTATCGAAGCACTGTTTCAATTCGTTCTTTAGACAACGAAAAATATACAATTGAGATTGAAGGGCAGGGTACAGATACCAAGGGAAAAGGCGG
>DCMX01000210.1:1022-2500 GCA_002321855.1 Fidelibacterota bacterium UBA1611
CAATACAAAGAGAACATCGGAGAAGACCAACACTCCGTGATGCTGTTAGTAAAAGTAGGGCCCATTAAATCAAGTTATCGAAGCACTATTTCAATTCGTTCATTAGATAACGAAAAATATACAATTGAGATTGAAGGGCAGGGTACAGATACCAAGGGAAAAGGCGGGGCCACAATGGAATTAGTAGGTGTTCTATCTGAAAATGAAAATGGCACTACTGAAATCAATGGTGACTCTACTATAACGATTCAAGGAATGCTAGCCCAGTTTGGTTCCAGGATGGTAGAAGATGTTTCCAATCAATTATTCATTCAATTCACTAATTCTTTAGCTGCTAAACTTGAAGATAATAGTGAAATATCCGATGAAACAGAATCATCAGCTGAAGCGCTAAGCGGAGTCTTAGTAGCAGGTGCGGCATTAAAAGGAATATCTAGCAGGCTCATGGATAAATTCAAAAAGAAAGGGGATTGAATTTTTATCCATGAAGTTTAATTGGATACTTCGCGCAGCAGATCTTGAGAAAAAAAGTGTACCTTTTGCCATCGCTACAGTTATAGATACGGTTGCGCCCACTTCTGCTAAACCTATGGCAAAAGCGATCATTACACTTGATGGAAAAATGGAAGGCTGGATCGGTGGAGGCTGTGCAAAGGATACGGTCATTGACGAAGCGTTGCATTGCCTGAAAACAGGGATGGCATCGGTATTGCGTTTGAGTCCAGAACAGTTTTCTGATGGTAATGTATCCTTCAAAAAAGAAATATTTTTAACGTGTGAAAGTGGAGGGACTCTTGAATTCCATATTGAACCGGTGTTACCCATGACTAAACTTGTTATATATGGCAGCACACCTACTGTAGAGGCACTGGCAAAAATGGGAGAGATTTTAGATTATGAAATTTATGCACTGGCTCCAGGTATATCCGAAATAGACCTGCCAGATGGAGTTATAAAGAAGGAAGAATTTTCTGCCATTGAAGGACAATGTGTGGCTGTGGTGGCAGCTCAGGGAGAGGGCGACCTTAGAGCCTTAAAAGCAGCAATCGCTTCAAAACCAGAATTTTTATCACTCATCGCCAGTAAAAAGAAAACCAATACTTTATTAAAACAACTGGCAAACGAAGGAATTGATAAGGATATAATCGATTCAATCAAATTTCCTGCTGGCTTAGATATTGGTGCAATAACACCGCAGGAAATAGCTGTTTCAATTTTGGCGGAACTGGTTCAACAAAAACGGAAAGTATCAAAACTAGAAGAAATTATTTTTGAGTTTAAGGATAATAAATATGGAAAAGAAAAAGATCCTATATGCGGTATGTATGTTGATCCTAAATCTGCGGATAGCTTTTCCGAAATTGATGGGGTAAACTATTATTTTTGCTGTAGCGGCTGTAAAGAAAAGTTTGAAGCTGAACCTGCGGCTTACGTTTAATTTAAAAATCAAAAATAATATATGAAAGATTAGAAAAATA
>DCMX01000197.1:0-1577 GCA_002321855.1 Fidelibacterota bacterium UBA1611
ATTTCCAGGTCTTTCTATTTCTGGACACGTGACCCGTACTGTAGCGATTGATATCAATACCAAAAAAGCATTACAACATGTGCCTAAATCTTCAGCTAATATTTTGATTAATTATAAGAAGAAGGATCTTTCCATAGAATTCCAGGGTAATTATACAGGGGAACGACCCTACCAAGAATTGGATGACAATTGGGAACCAGTCGATATTACCCTTAATGGGTTCTTTGACATAGATATTGGATTACACCATCTTTTCCCAATACAGACCCATCAGCTAACGCTGAATCTCATTATTCAGAACATCCTGGATCAGAATACTGACTTCTTTCCAGATTACCCGGGACCAAAACGCAGAATCAAATTAGGGATTGAACTGATCCTCTAATAATCTAATCTATAAAATGCCATTCTATAGAAAGAGATGCCAATCGTCTATTTGGCGGAAAAAAAGGATTAAGGTCCAAAGTAAAATCAGAATCACCAAAATCAATAAAACTTGTCATAATTTGTGCAACATTGTGTAGTTCATATTTCAATATAAATGATCTGACCTGTCCTATTATAGAAAGATTAACGAACCATTTATCCTTCAAACTACTATCACTGATCCAAGCAATCGGGTAAAATTCAGTTGGATGTATTGCAGAAGTGTATTCCCGGTTCAGCCAGCCATGTACTGATAAAGATGTTACAAGATCCAGCTTACCTTTGAACAATTTATTTTTGCCCAGGAACCTGATATTAATTCTATTACCGATCCCATCGGATATGAAACCCTCTGACTCCTGGTGGCCATAATATACAGAGAATATCCATGCGTCCCTTAGTTTGGTTGCTAATTCCCCAGCTATCCAAGTATTTGATACAATTGTCGGGATATTATTATTACCTAAGCTCAAATTAGAAGAGTAATGATACTGATTATTATAGATCCATACGTTAATAGATAACTTTTTGATGCTCCATTTACCAGAAATTTCAATTAAATCCCTGGTTTCTAATGTTAGGGAGTCGGATATAAAAGTATGTACTGGAATAACATCACGTTTTAACCTAGTGCCCACTGAATAATTTTTCCATTGGAATTTTGTTGATCCATTCGTCACCCATTGAATATCATTTCCAGTTTTAACTATTCCAGTTTTAAGGGAAATAAAAGAATAATCACCCATCATGGATAGTTCATTCCAAGATATTTTATTAAATGAATTTTCCCTCAGTGTCCGATCATTAGTAGTAACAAAAAAGTATAGACTACTATTCTCATCTTTCTTCCATTGGAAAGAGCCTTGATATCTGGACCTGGTCAGATAACGCACACGAGATGTTAATGCCTGTGAGTGATCCGTATCATAACGCTGAAGGAAATTGTTTCCTTCTAACTTGTAGAAAAATTGTTCTTTACTATGTTTCCAATATATGCTTGTAGTTGTAACCCTTGAATCGATCAAACTTATTCCCATCGTATCTGGCAAACCGGAGCTTGTATTGAAATGCCCTATGGCAACACTTGCTTCATCCTGGTCTTTGTTTGATACATAGTGTGCAGTATAGGTCTGTTGAATTGGCCTTATCGT
>DCMX01000197.1:1980-3115 GCA_002321855.1 Fidelibacterota bacterium UBA1611
GTACTCTGTAGAAATAGCTAATTTATCCAAAAAATAATCCCCTTGAACGTAATCAAAATATGATGTGACCGTATTGGTATCCAATAATAGAGAGTCTGAGCTTGTACTCATGAAACCTGATAAGATCTCCGGACCAAAAAGAGATGGGTAATTGGTATAAGTTCCATCAAAAAAGAAAGGTCCGGATGTCCAATCTTGATTCCACATGTATCTTCCATTAATGATCACATAACCCTGATGACCAGACCAATCATAAGGCATAATCATCCTCTCTTGACTATATAACAGACCAACTATTAACCAAAAAAATATTCGAAACATTCTATTGATCTATTTTTTTTAAATACTGGGGGACCACAATTCCAAAAATTGCGATATTCGAAACCATGTGCACGGTCGTGAATAGTAATCCAGAAATAGCATATGCAATCGTTTCTTTCCAAGAATATCCAGCACTGATGGGATAAACAAAAGTGGTGATACTGTCATATAATACTGAAGCAATGAATCCACATAATCCGGTTAATCCAATCAAGATCTTTGTAAATGGAAAACTTATTCGTAATAGGTTTGTCATGATAGAACCCAATATCCCTACTGCTGACATAGCAATGATCTGTCCTATTAATAATGGGAAATATATGAGTCCCGATCCCAGGGGATTCATTGTAGAAAAAATTAGCATGGTTGTGCTACCAACGAGGGCTCCCATGATTCCTCCCAGGGTCAACCCTGCAAGAAATACCGTTACTGAAATGAACTCTATATTTGGAATCATCATGAACATGAAACCTAGTCCAATAGATACAGCAGAAAATATCGCAGCCTTAACCAAATCATTCAATTTCATAGTTCTTCAAAAGATTTGATCTGAAACATTATTAGGATCTCGTAATCAGTTAAAATGGTTTTACCGGTTATAGAACATCAGTCTTTAAACCGACCCAGCCGAAACCGGAAACAGGGATAAGTTTCATTATGAACGATACAGAATATCGTATTGAAACAGTTTCCTATCAAAACAAGAAAGACCATAGGATTCTACAAGCATGTCTATCGAAATGGTTCAAAGATCCAAAAACACTTCACTTTACTGACCCTAGGATGAAATTTTCTTTTCGATTCCACAGTTGGG
>DCMX01000197.1:3503-10017 GCA_002321855.1 Fidelibacterota bacterium UBA1611
GGATCATTGAAAATGGAAAAAACACAATTCCAAGGCATCTAATATTATAAACTGACATTAGTTCACATACACATTTGAAAACTGAGATAGAATCAGCTAAATCCCAGCAACAACCCACCTTGATAAACGATTAACGATGCAAAATAGGCTAACCCGGTCATATAAACAATCATAACCAGGGGCCATTTCCAGGAATTCGTTTCCCGTCGTACAACAGCAAATGTGGCCATGCATTGGGCTGCATATACATAGAACACCATCAGCGAAAGCGCCACTAGTGGTGTGTAAACATGTTTTCCGCTTACTGGGTCAACATCATTTTTCAAGGCATCGGTCAGTGATATAACTTTGTCGCCTTTGTCTTCAACATTATAGATCGTTGCCATGGTGCTCACCATGACTTCCCGGGCAGCAAATGACGTAACCAAACCGATACCGATTTTCCAATCAAACCCCAAAGGTTGGATAACTGGTTCGATCATATGGCCAATTTTGGAAGCATAGCTGTATGTTAAATTCGGGTTTATCCGGCTATCTGTTTCATTTCGAGGAAAGGAGGCTAAAAACCATAAACAAATGGAAATCGCCATAATAATCTTACCGGCATCGGTAATAAATATCTTCCCACGAGTATAGACCTGCCTTAAAATAGATTTCATCATGGGTACCCGATAAGGTGGCAATTCCATAATAAATGACCTATTGTGTTCAGCTTTGATCCATCGGCTAAAAAAAATAGATAGAACCAGCGCAGTTGCCGTACCTAAAAAATACATCAGGACCAGGGTTAAGCCCTGTAAACCAAAAAAGCCCCAAACTTGTTTCTCCGGTACAAAGGCACCTATCATAAGCGCGTAGACCGGTAAGCGAGCACTGCAACTCATAAGCGGTGTGACCAATATGGTAACTAGTCGTTCCCGCCAACTGTTAATCGTCCTGGTGGCCATGATGCCTGGAATAGCACAGGCATAGCCGATCATCAAAGGCAAAACGGAGCGACCATGAAGACCAACCAAAGTCATTGCTTTATCCATCATAACAGCAAGCCGAGCCATATAGCCAGTATCTTCCAGAAGAGCGAGAAAAAAAATAAGGATTAGGATCTGGGGTAAAAAAACCAGTATTGCCCCGGCGCCGCCAATGATACCCTCCACAGTTAAATCTCTGAGAATACCTGCTGGGAGCAACCCGGATATACCATCTCCAAAAATGATGACACCATTATTGATCCAGTCCATGGGAATTGTGGCCCATGTAAAAACCGATTGAAAAATAAAAGCTAATATCCCAATGAATATGAAGGGCCCGAGCACAGGATGGGTCAATATATTATCCATGCGTTCACTTTGAGTTTTAGTTTTTATGTTCATGTCCGTCGGTGGCACAATCTGATCTAACCAATGATAACGAATGGTAGCCTCAAGGGTAGAATGTGGAAATCCAAAATCATTTACTTTTTCACGTGCTGTTTTTATCAGCGTCGATAAACCATCTGCCTCAAATTGCCAATCATTGTTCGATGACACAGCACGAAGTGCCTGAGCCTGGGCCATACGTGAATGAATATGTTTTTGTTTCCTGAACCAGTCACTTACCGGCTCTATGGCCTCCCGAATCGGTTCTGGTAATGGTACCATTTTACTATGTTTATTAGGAACCTTTTCGTCAAGAATAGTTTCGACTGCGTTCTTCAAATCATCAATACCCTCTTCCAATCGCGCTGCAACCGAGACAACTCCAGAACACCCTAACTTTTTCTGCAGTTCAGATGTATCAATTTTCAAAGATTTTTTTCGTGCCAAGTCCGTCATATTCAACGCAACCACGATTGGTATACCCAAATCTAAAAGTTGGCTGGTCAAGTAGAGATTACGGTTCAGGTTTGTAGAATCAACAACCGAAATAATACATACCGGCCTCCCAATCATCCGAGTCCACTGGTTAACCTCATCCACCACAATTGCTTCATCCTGAGATTCGGGAATAAGGCTGTAGGTACCTGGCAAATCCAAAATATTCACCATGGCACTCTCAATCTGGGCTTTTCCAACTCTTCGTTCAACGGTGACTCCAGGGTAATTGGACACCTTATGATTTAATCCAGTTAAGGCATTAAACAGTGCTGTTTTCCCGGCATTAGGATTGCCAATAAGAGCAATAAGTGGAAGATGTTTATTCATTTAATTCAATATGGATACAGGCAGCATCTTCAAAACGCATGGAAATTGTGCAGTTTCTAACGCGCACCTGTATTGGACCATTAAAAGCCATTTTACGAATTAAACGAACTTTTTGTTCTGGTTTAAATCCCATTTCAGTCAACCTGACCTGAGACTCATCACTACCCTTAAAACAGACGATTCTCCCGATTTGGGATGGTTCTAGATCCGTAAGGAACATTGTTCTATTTTTTTAACGGACGAACGAATAATTGATGAACATGGCGAACCAATTCGTAGCCGTGTTCTATAACAATTTTTTCCTGCAACTGTTCCAAATCCTCATTATAAAACTCAGTAATGGTACCCGTGTCCAGACAAATCATGTGGTCATGGTGCTCATTTCCAATTCTTGCCTCATACAACGCCCGACCATCTCCAATTTCCATTTTCCGGACTAGATTATTCTTAACTAAAATATCGATGGTTCGGTAAACTGTCGCCCTGGATATTCGAATTTTGTTCCGCCACAGGCGGAAATAAATATCTTCGGCATCCCTGTGATCTGCAGAGGATTCTAATTCATTCCAAACCGCTTGACGCTGGAATGTATACCTTAGACCCTCTTTTCGCAGAACATTTTTTAATAGTGATTTTGAACCCATTTTGACTACATATAATGAGAATGAGTCTCATTAAAAAGTAATATGAATAACCAGTATTTGTAAAGGACAAATATAAGGTGAATATTAATCAGTTATTTTTTTCAGATTAGCGTATTTGACGATCAGCTTTTTCCGGGTACCATCCTTGAAAACAACACCCACTCGCTGATTTTCGCCACTACCACTAAGGGCCATAATCTTACCTACTCCAAAAATTGAATGTTCCACCATATCACCAACCACAAAATCATCAAAGGTAGTCACCGTTCGAATCATTTCTGTACGTGTATCCTGCTCACGTTTCCCACTAACAAATTTGCGGGTAACCGCTGATGAAAAATGGATTCGCTCCAAGTAATCTTCTGGTATCTCACTGATAAATCTACTAGGAATTCCAGAAACATTTTCTGAACCCATCCTCCTTCTGTTTGTGGAATAAAGAAGGAATACTCGATCTTCGGCTCTAGTCATGGCAACGTAAAATAAGCGACGCTCTTCTTCAAGTTCATCCTTAGTATCCAAAGAACTATAGATTGGAAATAACCCGTCATCCATTCCGGCTAAAAATACCACTGGAAATTCTAGACCTTTAGAAGAGTGGACCGTCATGAACGTAACCCTGTTATCAGAATCATTCCAATGATCAATATCAGAAAGTAAAGATACATCTTCAAGAAAACGACTTAAAGTCGCATCAGTTTCACGGATGCAAAATTCTTCGATACTGGTTAGCAGCTCCGCAACATTATCGAATCGCTCCCGAGCTTCAGATTCGGTCGATTCCTTGAAAAATTTTAAGATACCCGCTTCTTCTACCAAGCTACGAGCCAACTCACTGGCACTGAGTTTTTCTCGCAGACTATGGTATTTTTTTATCAATTTATAAAAGACTGAGAGTGCTTCTGATTGTTTACCACGAATTTCCATCTTGTACGGTTTCTTCAGTACATCAAATAATTCAATATTATCTTTTTCCGACTGCTCAACACACTTATCTAATGTTTTTGCGCCGATACCACGTGCTGGGAAATTCACCACTCTTCTAAGGGAAATCGTATCTTTAAGATTGATGACCAAGCGTAGGTATGCCAGAACTATCTTAACCTCTTTACGCTCATAAAACCTGATTCCCCCAACAATATTATACGGAATACCCATTCTCCGAAAGCTATCCTCCAATGCTCGGGATTGGGCATTCGTTCGATATAATACCGCAAACTCACTGAATGTCCGCTTTTTTAACTTGATCTCTTTTTCTAAAGCAGATACAATAGCACTAGCTTCTTCCTGTTCATCCACTGTTTCCATAACACCGATCGAATCGCCGGATCCGTTGGCAGCCACAAGGTTCTTTTCTGATCGACGATCATTATTCATCACAACCGATGTAGCTGCATCTAGAATCTGCTGTGTTGAACGATAATTTTTCTCTAATGTAAATACACGACAACTGGAAAAGAATTTTTCAAAATCTAAAATATTAGAAATTTCAGCACCTCGCCATCCATAAATGGATTGATCATCATCACCAACCACACAAATATTTTGATGTTTTTCAGCCAACTGGGTTAAAAAGTGAAACTGAGGACGATTGGTATCCTGGTATTCATCAACTAAAATGTATTTCCATTTTTTCTGATATTTTTTAAGGATAGTTGGTTTCTTTTTAAAAATATTAAGAGGATAAAGTAACAGGTCATCAAAGTCTAAAGCATCATTCACTTTAAGTGCTTTTTGATAGGCATAATAAATCCTCACAATATTCTTTTCCATGATCGTACGAGCCTTGCGAGCCTGCATATCAGGTGTGATCATTTTATTCTTACAAAAACCTATCTGATTACGAACCTGATTAGGGGTCAAAATATTTTTCGATATATCAAGTTCATTGATCAGTACCTTGATAAGTGCTAATTGATCCTGTACATCATAAATTGCAAAATTCTTGCTGAAGCCTATCGTTGTGATATCTTCTCTTAAAATACGAGCACAGATACTGTGGAAGGTTCCAATTGACAATGATAATCTTTTCCGATTCAGGAGTTTCGTCACCCGGTTTCTCATTTCTTCAGCAGCTTTATTAGTAAAAGTAACAGCCAGGATATCTTCCGGTTCAAAAAGTCCTTCCCGAACTAAATAATACAACTTATGAGTTAGGACACGAGTTTTACCACTACCAGCACCGGCAAAGATCAACACTGGACCATCGACAGCTTCAACAGCTGCTCTCTGTACAGAGTTTAGGGATCTCAGACTCATCAGTTACTTTGTTCCTTACGAACTTGCCGGCGTATTTTCTGAAAAGCTCTTTTAGCTCGCTTATGCTCCCTCTCTGTATTTGAAAAGGTGTGATACCCGTCCCCTTTAGCAACAAAATATAAATAACGATTGTCCGCAGGATATAGTGCAGCATAAAGAGATTTAGATCCAGGAGAATTAATTGGTCCAGGTGGTAGCCCATTATAAAGATAGGTATTGTACGGTGAATCTATCTCCAAATCCTTATTGAGCAATCTGCGTGGACCATCATCAATAATGTATTGAACAGTTGGATCAGCCTGAAGTTTCATACCCTTTTTCAAACGGTTATGATAAACAGCAGAAATAATCGATCTTTCATCATCGTAAATAGCTTCTCCCTCAATAATGGAAGCCAAGGTAACCACATCTTGTTCAGACATTTGCATTTCTTGAGCCTGAGAATATATTTCATCCGTCCAGAATTTCTTGTATTCCTTGACCAATCTGGTCAAAACTGACCTTGGCGTGTCACCCTCAAAAAAATAATATGTATCAGGATATAAATAACCTTCCAAGTTGTTACTGGGGACTTCAAGTAGATTTATGAATGCATTATCCTGAGACAATCCAATGATCTCATTGATCCCAAAACCCATTTCTGTAGTCAAATATTCAGCAAGTTGGTGAAGCGACCAACCCTCCAGAATTGTTACTTTTTTCAGCTCAGGAGCACTATTTACCAATTGCCAAATTATTGTACTATTATTATTCGCATCTTTAAGACGGAAAGTACCAGCTGGAATGTTGGTCTCCAGCCCCTTGACCTTAACTGCCCATTGAAATGTGCGCTGGTTTGATATAACACCTACATTTGCGAGATGCTGAGAGATTGCAGACAATGTTTCTCCTTGCTTGATAGTGACCTTGACCATGCCCGATGAATTATTCTGAGGCCAGTACAGTATTAAAACAACGAGCGCAACAATACTGGAAATAACGGCCCCGGATACATAAATAATAAACGGCCTTACGGTCAACTTTATTCTCATTTTCGGGGGGCGAATTTAGTCTTCGTATAAAAACTAAGTCAATTTGCTTTAATGGATTCTTTTCTGTAATAAAATGGTTTTAGATGGCACATGGTAAACTGTAATTTTTTTATCTATATGAGCAAGCTATTTCATAATAACAATGATGGCCCTACGGGAAAACTGTTTGAGACCTGGTCCTTTTCTCAGACCAATTACATACTTTTTGGTGCGGGGCTATCAATCATTATTTTAGGATATATTGTAATGGCAACTGGTGACACTTACAGCCCCCAAAGCCTAACGGTCGCACCGATAATGCTCTTTATTGGGTATATAATTTTAATTCCAGCATCACTGATCTATAAAAAAGATAAATCAAGATCAAATCAAGGAACGGGATCGTAGTTCAGTTGGTTAG
>DCMX01000197.1:10429-10622 GCA_002321855.1 Fidelibacterota bacterium UBA1611
AAAAGCCTCACTTAACTGTGGGGCTTTTTTGTTTCATATCTAATCATATCTATTCATAATTATCCCCATATGGGATACAAATCTGTGGGATACAAACCTTAACCAACCTAATCGTAATCCAAAAACTCAACGAAAAAAGCCCAACCCAACCCGAAACAGACGGGGGTAGGGGTCAGGATATAAGAGGCACACA
>DCMX01000202.1:0-531 GCA_002321855.1 Fidelibacterota bacterium UBA1611
CCAATGAACAGACTATGTTCCTTATTATCAAATCATCAAGTGGAGCCTACACCAGTCCCCAGTGTTGAGAATGGCATAACTATTTTGAAAAATGCAGGGAAAGAAGACTGTGTTGGTTTGATTTTTGGTAGCCATTATATTGCCAATGAGATTTATCGTATGTTTGAAATTTCCTTTGACACTGGGAACATTTAATGTAAGTTCGCTTATAAGCCGTTATCCCCGGCGGAGCTTATCTATTTAAATATTAATAATTCTATTCAAGTAAAAAGGGATTAATTAAATGAATCTTAATGAGTTGCAGGTTTTGCGCATTAAGGAATTATCTGAATTAGCGCAGGATCTTAATGTTAACGGTGGAATTTCTGGGTTAAATAAGCAGGAATTGATTATAAGGATTCTTGAAGCCCAGGCAGAAAAAGAAGGAACAATATTTGCCAGAGGGGTTCTTGAGGTTATGCAGGACGGCTATGGTTTCTTGCGATCTCCTGATTTCAATTATATGCCCGGTCCTGATGATATTTATGTTAG
>DCMX01000202.1:844-14718 GCA_002321855.1 Fidelibacterota bacterium UBA1611
CCTGATGATATTTATGTTAGTCCTTCTCAAATTAAACGATTTGGGTTAAAAACTGGACATAAGGTATCAGGTCAGATACGTCCCCCAAAAGCTAAGGAACGATTTTATGCACTTCTAAAGGTTGAAATGATAAATGATCAACCTCCGGAGAAACTTAAGGATTGTATTCTTTTTGATAACTTTACGCCACTTTACCCCGATAAAAAGTTTCAGCTAGAAACGGATGAAAAGGATCTATCAATGCGTGTCATGGATCTTATGTGTCCAATTGGCATGGGTCAGAGAGGCCTTATAGTGGCACAGCCAAAAACTGGGAAAACTATATTACTCCAGAAATTAGCGAATGCCATTAGTAAAAATCACCCCAATACAAAAAGAATCGTTTTACTGATTGATGAAAGACCAGAAGAAGTAACAGATATGAAACGTAATGTGGATGCGGAAGTGGTAAGCTCCACTTTTGATGAACCACCTGAAAGACACGTATCAGTATCAGATATGGTACTCAAAAAGGCTAAACGGATGGTTGAATATGGTGATAATGTTGTCATTCTACTCGATAGTATTACTCGCTTAGGTAGAGCGCATAATGCAGTCATTCCACATAGTGGAAAGATTCTTTCAGGAGGTGTGGATTTTAATGCGTTAAAGAAACCAAAACAATTTCTTGGAGCAGCAAGAAATACCGAAGAAGGTGGAAGTTTAACGATTATTGCCACCGCATTAATTGATACAGGTAGCAGGGCAGACGAGGTGATTTTTGAAGAATTTAAGGGTACAGGGAATATGGAATTGGTCTTAGATAGACGATTAAGCGATCGACGAATATTCCCCGCTTTTGATATAATAAAATCTGGTACCAGAAAAGAAGAACTATTGCTTTCTCGCAAAGAATTAGGAAGGATGTGGATTCTTAGAAAACTATTGAATGATATGAAAGTAGAAGAGGCCATGCAGTTTATGCTGGAACGAATAAGACGCACTAAGACGAATGATGAGTTTTTGGATACTATGAGTCAGTAATATTATTAATTTTATTTGTTCTTTTGGGCATACAATATCCTAATATAGAATCTGTGATTGCTCGTGTTGTAACTGATAAACCGGTTAGGAAAACACCCTATCAGGTAAAAGGAGTTTTCATGCGTCAGTACCCAAATGCGACAATTATACCTTTTTTGAACGGGGACTATAGAGATAAATATCTCTATCCACGGGTGCAAGTAAAAATACTTAATGAACAAATATACTTAATTGGTGTTCATGAAGGGGTAGAGTCAATTATATCTTTGATTGAAAAATTTGATATTCTTGATTTTGGGAATATAACATTTGAGATTCAAAATAGTGATATAGAAAAATACTCCAACCAATTTGTTCCATCTGAAGGATTGATTAGATACCGATTTATCACTCCATGGGTAGCTTTGAACCAAAGGACAGGTGGGCGCTATCGTTTTATAACTAACCAAGAAAAATCATCATACCTTAATAAACTATTGGGTCATAACATAGTATTTATTGCAAATGAAGTGGGAATTGATTTCAAGGAAAAAATATTCACGAAAATAAATGTATCGAGTCTATTTCCAAAACCTGTAGACGAAAAACATTGGGGTGCATTTATGGGGGAATTCAGAACAAATTTCATGCTTCCTAATTATATAGGTATCGGTAATGGTATTACACGAGGTTATGGTTCTATCTATGGTATGTTTAATCCAGAGACGTTTAGCTTTGATAAATCAGGCTTACAAGAAGAATCGAAGAAATTTCATCCAGAAATGATCGATAAAGAAGATAATAAAATTGATTCTGTAAATGCTGGAGATGTACCTCGTCCTCGCCGCAAGAGATTCTCATCACAAAAAAAATACCGGAAAAAGAATCAACGGAGATTTCGTAATAATGAATCTTATAATCCAAAGAGTAAAGATAATTCTTCAGGAAACTATAATGTTGAAGAAAAAACTAAATCTGGTAATGATGAACATATTTATGAGAATTCTGAAGATTCGAGATTTAACACTGAAAAGCATCATAAAAAGCAGCATAAGAATTGAATTATGAATTAGCGGACCGGGTTCATAAGGTCCTACCCTCTTTCACCCTCCAAATGGTAAACCGCGCAGCTGAAATGCGTTCACAAGGCGTTAATGTGATCAATTTGTCTGTAGGTGAACCGGATTTTAATACCCCGGATCATATACGCAGAGCTGCCAAGGAAGCCATGGATAATGGGTTTACTAAATATACTTCGGGACAAGGCATGCTCGAGTTTCGGGAAGCCATTTGTAATAAATTAAAACAAGAAAACGGCATTGAGTATATGCCTGACAATATTCTTGTTTCCAATGGAGAAAAACAGAGTCTATATAATGTTTGCCAAGCTCTATTTGATGCTGATGATAAAGTTGTTGTATTTGCACCTTATTGGGTTTCCTTCCCAGAATTTGTACGGTTATCCAATGCTGAACCTCTTATTATTAACACACTATCAAATAAAAATTATGAACCAGATTTTAAAGATTTAGCTTTAAAGGATTCTTCCCAAATTAAAGGAGTGATAATGAATTCACCGTCAAATCCAACCGGTGGGATATGGGGTGAAGAATCAATTATTCGCCTTTTGAGATTAGCAAAAGAGAGAGATTGGGTGGTCATTTCAGATGAATGTTATGAACGATTAGTTTATGATGGCCATTTTATCAGTACAGAAAAATTGAATAGGGATCATAATATAGGGGCTAGTGTAATTACGTGTATTAGTTTATCAAAAACCTATTCCATGACTGGCTGGCGAATTGGATATGCAGCTGGCCCTATACCTATTATTAAAGCTATGTCCAAAATTCAAGGACAATCAACATCGTGTGCTAATTCTATTGGACAAATGGCGGGAATTGCTGCATTAAGTGGTGATCAATCCTGTGTTATTGAGATGAGAGATGAATTTCTTAAGCGTCGTAACATGATGGTTAGACTGTTAAACGAACTTCCAGGGGTCAATTGTACCATGCCTGGAGGGGCCTTTTATACTTTCCCGGATTTTAGTGCTTATATAGACCGAACAGTAAATAATGAAATACTGAAAGATACTTTCAGTATTTCAGAGTATATTTTGAATAATACGCAGGTCGCTACTGTTCCGGGTGATGGTTTTGGGGCGCCAGGGCATATAAGATTTTCTTATGCGACAAGCATGGAAATAATTAAAAAAGGGATAGCGCGAGTTAAAATGGCGCTATCACACATCATTTAGAGGATAATTAATGAAAAAAGGAATTCATCCAGATAATTACCGTTTAGTTGTTTTTAAGGATACATCCTGTGATTATTCTTTTCTGACCAGGTCAACTGTGGAGGCAAAAGAAACAATCACATGGGATGACGGGAATGAGTACCCATTATTTAAAATTGAGATTTCAGATAAATCCCACCCATTTTTTACGGGTCAACAAAATTTGGTGGACGCAGCAGGTCGAATCGAAAAATTTCAGAAAAAATACGGAAAAAGCCAATAACTACTATTATTTATGATATGGCTCTATTGCTAATTAATATAGTAATAGAGCCGTTTTTGTTTTCACAGTGAAAAGATTTCTCATATTATCAACTATGAAACCATCAATTCTGGTAGGTGGTCAAGCAGTTATCGAGGGAGTGATGATGCGTGTTCCCGGTGCATATTCCACCGCGGTACGCGATTCAAAAGGGAAAATCCATCTTAATCGGGAATTATTTACATCTTTAACTGAAAATTCTAATTTTTGGAAGAGGCCGGTGTTTCGGGGAATAGCTTCCTTGTTTGAAGCAATGAAAATAGGTATGTCCACTCTTCAGTGGTCAGCAGATATTGCTATGCCCCCCAAAGAAAATGAAAAAGAATCCAATAGAATATCAGATTTCATTACGACATTGTTTTCTATTTGCTTGGCTATTTTCTTATTCATGATTGCCCCGATGTGGATAACCACAGCATTTTTAAATGTTGAGGAAGAAGTCGTATGGTTTAACCTTATATCTGGTGGGTTTAGAATCATTTTTTTTGTTATTTATTTATTTTTGATTTCATTGCTTGATGATATTAAACGCTTGTTTCAATATCATGGAGCAGAACACCGTGTGATCTATAATTTTGAATCTGGGATGGATGTGACCATTGATAATGCACAATCCTTTCCCACTCAGCATCCACGTTGCGGGACAAGTTTCTTGTTTATTGTTTTGATTTCAGCAATCTTTGTATTTGCTGTAGTAGATACAATAACCATGTCTGTTTTAGGGACAATATCTTTATCAATTCGCCTACTATCTCATCTGCCAATGATTCCTCTTGTCTCTGGCATAGGGTATGAAGTCATCAAGTTAATTGCAATTAAGGACTCTTTAGTGTTCCGCCTATTACGCAATCCTGGTCTCTGGCTACAAAATATTACTACGAGACCACCGGATAATGAGATGATTGAAGTATCTATTACTGCGTTGAAAGATGCATTTGGGGATAAATACGAAGAAATGGTAGGTAAAGAATATATAGCAGAGGCTATCGGTTGAAGCATAAACTAGAGAATACCATTAAAAAATATAATTCCATCACTGACCAATTAGCAGATCCGAAGATAATTTCTGATCCAAATCAATTAAAAGCTTTGGCTAAAGAATATAGCAAGATAGAACCAGTAGCTAAGCTTGGGAAGGAATATATTGATATTGTAGATCAGATTGATGATAATAAAAGTGTTTTGATGGATGATGATGCTGAGCTCATAGAAATTGCCAGAGAAGAAATGACAGACCTTGATAGGAAAAAATCAGAATTAGAGGAAAAACTAAGGATCCTGCTTTTACCAAAAAACCCTAATGATAACAAGAATTTGATTCTGGAAATTAGAGCAGGTACAGGGGGTGACGAGGCAGCTCTTTTTGCAGCGGATTTGTTCCGTCTTTATTGTCATTTTGCCGAAAGAAACAATTGGACAAAAAAATTATTAGCATCAAATGAGATTGGTATCGGTGGTTTTAAGGAGATTATAGTAGCACTTGATGGGAAAGGAGCTTATGGAATGATGAAATATGAAAGTGGTGTTCATAGGGTACAGCGAGTTCCTGAGACCGAAACTGGTGGTAGGGTCCACACATCTGCTGCCACTGTTGCTGTACTGCCAGAAGCAAAGGATGTAGATGTGGAGATTAATGATTTGGATTTAAAGATTGATACCTATCGTGCCAGCGGTGCAGGTGGACAACATGTAAACAAGACCGAATCAGCTATACGCATTACACACTTGCCAACGGGTCTTGTTGTAACCTGTCAGGATGAATCTTCCCAGCATAAGAATAAAGCGGCCGCTCTAAAAGTATTGCGCTCAAGATTATTAGCCGCTGAGCAGGAAAAAGTAAACGCAGAACGAGCTGCAAAGCGTAAGAGCCTAGTTTCTACTGGAGATAGATCTGCAAAAATCAGAACATACAATTTCCCCCAGAGCAGAGTTACAGATCACAGAATAAATTTTACATCGTATAGATTAACAGATATTATGAACGGTGATATCTATGAATTAATAGAACAATTAAAAGTTGCGGAAGAACAATCTTTAGTAGGAGAATCTTTATAAGATTCGCTTATCCCGTGGGGCTCGCACCCCTAATTAATTTTTATTCTAAATATATTAAGATATAGTCCATGTCATTGATTTCACCAATAATAAATAGAGAAGAACCTATGCGGGTAATTGATCTTATTAAATGGGCTGAAACATATTTTAGTGGGAAAGGGTTCGACCACCCAAGGGCTGAAATAGAATGGTTTCTTCAAGAATTGCTAAATTGTAACCGTATGGATATTTATCTCAGATTTGAAGAAATCTTATCTTTATCACAATTATCAACATTAAGATCTTGGATCAATAGAAGATTGGAACATGAACCACTTCAGTATATAACCGGGTTCACAGAATTCTATGGAAGAAAGTTTATTGTTAACGAGCATGTTCTTATTCCACGCCCTGAAACAGAAAGGCTCATTGATATTGCTCTTGAAAAAATAACACAGATGGATTCGCCAACAATTCTGGATGTTGGTACAGGCTCAGGTTGTATAGCTATTACATTAGCTAAAGAAAGTGTGAACTCAGATATTTCTGCTATAGATATATCGAAATCAGCATTAAAGACAGCGATGGATAATGCTAAACAAATGGATGTAAAAAATATTCATTTTTCTCATTTGGATATTTTGGAAGAAAACTTTCTTCATCCGATAGATATTCTAATATCCAATCCGCCATATATTCCAAAAAACAATATGAATGTATTAATGCGAGATGTCCAAGAATATGAGCCACTCTTCGCATTAACGGATGGGAAAGATGGACTTAATTTTTATAGAAAATTCTCCCAAATAGCGAAAAGTATTGTTAAATCAGGTGGATGGTTGATTTTAGAGGTAGGTTCGGATGAACATCCTCAGATGGCGAAGGAAGTCTTTTCTCAATCCGGCTTTAAAAATATGAGATTGATAAAAGACTATAATGGAGATGACCGCATATTAATAGTCCCAACAAAATGAACCGATTGATAGCACATATTCGTTTGTTGCGACCGTTAAACCTGTTTATTGGTGCTCTGGCCGTTATCTTATCATCTATGATTGTGCACTATCAAGGTCCAAGTGCCACTCTCATTCTATCGGTTATAGTTATAATATGCTATAATGGAGCTGCCAATGCTTTCAATGACTATATTGACCATGAGATTGATAAAATTAATCGACCCTTTCGACCCATAAGTCTTGGATTTGTTAATAGGAGAACTGCTTTATTTTTAAGTGTCATCTTATTTTGTATTGGTAGTATCACTGCTTTGGAACTGAACAAAACAGCACAAATAATCTCTATTTATTATGCCATGCCACTCATGATTATTTATAGCTGGTTTTTAAAAGGAATACCATTGATCGGTAATATAACTATCTCAACTATTTTGGGAATGACGTTTCTGGGATCTGGAGCGGCATTTGACAGTATAGATCTTATGATTGTACCGGCAGCACTTGCCTTTGGGTTGACAATGGTTCGTGAAGTAGTTAAAGATGTCGCTGATATGGAGGGTGACCGATTATTAGGGTTGAGAACTTATCCTATTCACTTCGGTTTAGATAATACTAAGAAGCTATTAGTAGCACTGTCCGTTATAGTGGGGGTTGGGTCTTTTATTCCGTTTTTAACAGGATTCTATGGAATAGGATATGGCGTTTTATTAATTCTGACCGTTGAGATTCCTCTAGGGGTCGTGGTAGTTTCAGTGCTCAATAACCCCGGAATTTCCATATCAGCTCGTAGTGCTAGATTATTAAAGTTCAGTACGTTAGGCGGGCTTATAGCAATATATGTTGGAACACTTTAATGTCTTCTGAATTTGTACACCTTCACAATCATTCTGATTATAGCCTATTAGATGGAGCACAGCGTGTTGATCAGTTGGTCAATACGATCGATGATTTGAAGATGAACACAGTTGCCCTCACAGAACACGGTAATATGTTTAGCGTTATACCGTTTTATAAGCAGGTGAAAAAAGTAGGTATAAAACCTATCATTGGTTGTGAAATATATGTAGCGGTGGGAAATAGATTTGATAAAAAAACCAGGCCTGATGGTGGCTGGGGGAACAATCATCTTATTCTTCTTGCTCAAAACTTAAAAGGCTACCAGAATTTGATGAAACTAGTAACGGCCGGATACTTGGAAGGTTTCTATTATCGTCCTCGCATTGATTTGGAGTTACTAGAAAAATATAGTGATGGTTTGATTTGTCTTTCAGCATGCTTAAAAGGGGAAGTCCCCGAACGCATGCTTAATGGAGATTATAAAGGAGCGAAAAATTCAGCATTACGATTTGCTGAGATTTTTCCTGAAAGATATTATTTAGAGATTCAGAACCATGGAATCCCCGAGGAGATCGCTAATATTAAAAATATGAAAAAACTTGCCCATGATTTGTCTCTACCACTCGTTTGTACAAATGACGCCCACTATGCTCGAAAAGAACACTCAGAAGCTCATGATATACACATTTGTCTTGGTACGGGAAAAGAACGAAACGATCCTAACCGACTCCGATATGCCACACCAGAGTTTTATTTTAAAAGTCAAGATGAAATGTTCCGACTTTTTGAAGAATTTCCCCATGCGATTGAAAACACTGTCAGGATTGCGGAAAGTATTGATTTGACTTTGGAAATGGGGAATTACCATTTACCTAATTTCCCTATTCCTGAGGACGCATCCGATCAAGATCCCGACCAATACCTTAAGACCTTAGCACATTTAGGAGCAGAAAAAGTTTACGGTGATTTAACACCGAAAATAGAGGAAAAACTTGCCCATGAACTGCAGGTTATAAAGAACATGGGGTTTGCAGGGTACTTTCTTATCACAGCGGACTTTGTTAAATATGCTAAGAGAAAAAAGATTCCAGTAGGTCCTGGCCGCGGATCTGCTGCAGGCAGTATGGTATCTTATTCTTTGGGAATCACTAACATTGATCCACTGAAACATAATTTGTTGTTCGAACGATTTTTAAATCCTGACCGAATTAGCATGCCGGATATTGATATAGACTTTTGTATTGAACGTCGTGGAGAGGTTATTGATTATATAAAAAACCAATATGGAGAAAAATCAGTTACTCAGATTATCACTTTTGGGACTATGAAAGCAAAACAGGTAGTTCGGGATGTAGGGAGAGTAATGGGATACTCATTTGGTGAAGTTGACCGTATTGCTAAAGCAATTCCAGACGAATTAAATATTACACTGGATGATGCCCTAATCAAGAGTCCAGAATTCCGATCCTTGGCAGAAAATGAGTATAAAGAACTAATTGATCATTCCAGAGTTTTGGAAGGTATGCACCGCCACGCCTCTATTCATGCAGCAGGTGTCGTAATTGCGCCCGGAGATCTAACAGATTATGTGCCGCTGTATAAGTCATCTTCCGATGATATTACCACGCAGTATGACATGAAAGGGTTGGAGGATTTGGGGCTACTGAAAATGGATTTTCTTGGTCTTCGAAATTTGACCGTTATAGATAAGACAGTAAAATTGATTGGACTAAAACAGAAGGAAATCAATATAGAAAAAATCTCATTTGATGAACCAAAAGTATATGAACTCTTTGCCAGTGGCCGGACCACTGGTGTATTTCAATTCGAATCTGCTGGCATGCGTGAATTCCTAAAGAAGTTAAAACCAACCGTTATCGGTGATTTGATAGCTATGAACGCTCTATATCGTCCTGGTCCTATGAGCAATATTGATAATTTTATTTCCCGCAAGCACGGCAAAAAACGAATAGACTATATCCACCCGTCTTTGGTGCCAGTTCTAGAAGAAACCTATGGAATTATTGTTTATCAGGAACAGGTAATGCAGATCGCCCATGATATTGCTGGTTTTACACTATCAGAGGCGGACATTATGCGACGTGCTATGGGTAAGAAAGATAAAAACTTGATGGATGAATTATCGGTAAAATTTATCGCAGGGGCACAAAATAACGGACTCAGCAAGGGAAAAGCTGAAAAGATATATTCTTTGATCGAGAAGTTTGCCCAGTATGGTTTTAATAAAAGTCACTCTACCGCTTATGCATATATAGCTTATCAAACAGCTTGGTTGAAAACGTTTTTCCCGGTGGAATTCATGTCTGCTAATCTAACCAGTGAAATGTCCAACATAGAGAGAATTGTCACACTCATCAATGAATGTAAAAAATTGGATATTGCAGTAAAACCACCAGATATTAATATATCCCACATATATTTTTCACCGATCGATGAAAAAACAATTTCCTATGGTCTGAACGCAATAAAAAATGTAGGAGAAAAAGCGCTTGAAAATATTCTTGAGAACAGAGGTCAAGAGGGCGCGTTTATATCGCTCTTTGACCTCTGTTCAAGAATTGACCAGCAGAAAGTAAATAAACGTGTTTTAGAGAGCTTTGTAAAGTCAGGAGCAGCGGATAGTTTATCTGGTTCCCGTGCTCAAAATTACGAAGCTATTGATAGTGCCATCCATTATGGTCAGCAGTTTCATAATGGCGTTAATAAAGATCAGGTAGATTTGTTTGGAAATTCTGAGGGTGATAGCGAACTAATAAAAATCCCGGATTTACCATCTGTCGAGGATTGGACCGAGAAAATTGCATTAGGGTTTGAAAAAGAGGTTCTTGGAATGTATGTAACCGGACATCCCCTTCTGGAGCATTCAGAAGACCTTGAAGAGTTCACAACAATTGATTTCTCAGATAAATTTGATCTTTCTAAAAATAAAACTGTTACCATAGGTGGGATGATCACTCGAATTACACATAAATATGATCGAAGAAACCGACCTATGGCATTCTTTGGGATGGATTGCATAGGTGGGCATGTAGATGTTATCTCTTTCTCGGATTGCTATGAACAGTACGGCACCTTAATTGAGGATGAAAGAGTTGTTTTTGTACGTGGGAAACCATCTGACAATTCAAGTTTCTCAGATTTAAAATTAAAGGCCGATATGATAGTTCCCGTGGAACAAGCGCGCCAGAGATTGTCTGGTCGTTTAATCATACGTTTTAATTCTAGTGAAATAGCGTCTCAAGATATTGATGAATTGTTTGAACTTGTACGACAATATCCAGGAGATTGTCGTTTGGTCTTTCATCTTCCAAATAAGAATAGCCCTAACCGACCGATGCGTGTTCTGGCTCATAATATTAGGGTATCAACGGATAAGGGCTTTATTCGCCGTCTACGTGAGCAATACGGTAAGGATAATATCCGGGTAGAATGATTGCAGTAATTCAAAGATGTACCCATGCAAGAGTAATGGTAGGTGATAGAACACTGGGAAAAATAAAAAATGGACTGGTTATATTATTAGGTGTGAAACAAAATGATACAGATAATGATGCTGAATTTCTAGCACACAAGATATCCAACCTGCGCATTTTTAATGATCAGAACGATAGAATGAATCTATCTATCCAAAATGTAAAAGGATCGGCACTGGTGGTTAGTCAGTTTACATTGTGCGGTGATACACGAAAGGGTCGACGGCCAAGTTTTATGCAAGCCGCCTTACCGAATGAGGGAAACCGACTTTATGAATGTTTTATGGATAAATTAGAATTGAATGAGGTGAATGTAAAATCGGGGGAATTTGGAGCTATGATGAATGTAGAGCTGGTAAACAACGGCCCAGTAACGTTTGTGTTGGATAGTGATGATAGATAAAACCAAAGCTATATTAGATTTATTGGTTATGAACTGCCAGAGAAGGTAATTAATTTTTGGGATCATGGATCGAAAAACACGTATTGTCATGGCTAAACCAGGTCTTGATGGGCATGATCGTGGGATTAAAGTACTAGCAGCGGCTTATCGAGATGCTGGAATGGAAGTTATCTATTTAGGCCTGCGCCAGACACCAGAGATGATTGTATCTGCAGCTTTGCAGGAAGATGCAGATGTTATTGCGTTATCTAGCCTTAATAATGCCCATAACACGATATTCCCATCAGTATTGGATCTAATGGAAGAAAAAGGACTCAATAATGTATTATTGGTAGGAGGTGGTATTATCCCTAAGAAAGATATAAATACTTTGGAGAAATTAGGTGTTGGTAAATTGTTCGGTCCAGGTACACCGGTGCAAACCACGATTGAATACATTAATGATTGGGTGAACAAGAACAGACGCTGATATGGATTTAAAGAACCAAATAGAACTCGAGCTATATTTCGCCGATCATTTTGAAACAGTACTTTTCCCGGTATTAGCAGATATATATTTGCGGCAGAACGATTTTCGTCGCGCTCGTAAGGTATGCAATATTGGATTAGGATATCATGAGAATGATTCAGCAGGAAGATTTGTGCTTGCTCAAGTTGAGAAAGCCGAAGGAAATCTGAAAAATGCCGAAAAAGAGCTCCACCATGTGCTAAAATATAGTCCTGACCATGCAGGTGCTTCAATCATGCTCTGTGAGATTCAAACTGTTCTAGGGCGTGCGCCATCTAGGTTGCTTAAATCATGGAAAAGGGTTCTTGTCCTTGACCCCAGCAACCAAGTTGCTGCTGAGTTTATAGAGAAAATAGAAGCTGATAGTGGTAAAAAATCTAAAAAACAACGCACAAGCAAGAAAAACTCAGTTGAGCCATCTCCTAAATCAGCACCAATAAAAAAAATCGCCGAACCATTGAATGTCAGTGTACGTCTGGCAACCTTTACCCTGGTCAATGTTCTTAAGAACCAGGGTCTATTTTATCAGGCCTTGGAAGTTCTTGATCTATTAGAAGAAAAAGGTGAGGACCCGGACATGATCCGGCTTGAAAGAGATGCTGTTAAGACCCTGATTGAATCATTAGAAAAGGGACAGAATAATGACTGAAAAAATTTATGAAAAGCGGCAAAAAACATTAAAAAATGTTTTAGCAGATCAGGATTTAGATGGGATCTTAATCACGAATTTGACGAATATTCGCTATATATCCGGGTTTACGGGGTCTGCTGCTTCATGTTTAATAACACCTGGCGGACAGTATTTTATTACTGATGGCCGTTATATCGAACAGTCAAAAGCCCAGGTAAAGGGTTTCAAGCGTTATATTGATATGGATTCTCACCTTTCTATAATTAAAAAAAATAATTTAAACCCTGATGGACTAAAACTTGCTTTCGAAGGCGAGAATGTGACCTTTTCACAATATGAAAATATGACAAGTATTTTCCCGGAAATATTCTGGGAAAATACAAGCATGATCCTTGAAGATTTAGCTGCTGTCAAAGATAAAATGGAAATTGATGCTATCCGTACTGCTGTTGAAGTAACGGATCAGGTTTACGAAGAAACTCTTTCTATGGTTAGGCCGGGATACACAGAGAAACAGGTCGCTAATGCAATGGTGACTAAATACAGAGAATATGCAGAAGGGGAAGCCTATTCTCCCATCGTTGCAACCGGTCCAAATGGTGCTCTGCCCCATGCTATTCCTACAGATAGGGAATTCAAGAAAGGTGATTTTATAGTGATAGATGCTGCGGCAAAATATGCAGGCTATCACGCTGATATGACCCGAACACCTGTGATAGGACATGCCACAGAAAAACACCATGAGATCTATGGTATTGTCAAGGAAGCTCAGCAGCGTGGTTGTGATACAGCAAAAGCAGGAGTCCCTTGCAAGGTAGTGGATTCAGCAACACGTGATTATATCAAAGAAATGGGTTATGGTGAATACTATACCCATGGAACCGGACATGGGCTCGGTCTGGAGATTCATACATCTCCACGATTCTCGCCTCAAAGTGAGGATGTTCTGAGTGTGAATAATGTTATGACCATCGAACCTGGGATCTATTTAGCTGGCTGGGGTGGAGTACGGATAGAAGATGATGTTATCATAAATGAGGACGGATGTGAGATCTTGAATAATACCACTAAGGAGTTGGTTGTTTTAGATTGACGACTTGCTGTATATCTTGTAGAAATAGGCATTAACTAATATATAATACGATTCGAAACAAGGGGCTATACAAGTGTTTGAGCTATAATAAATGATTTCTACCCAAGATTTAAATGGGTTTAATATGAAATCGGCAATTAGTACCTTGGAGGAAAATGACCCTGGTTTAAAACCGTTGTTTGATACTTATGAAACACCTGTATTATCCATAGGACAGAATTATTTCTGGTCACTCTGCCGTTCAATTATTTATCAGCAATTAAGCGGTAAGGCTGCGAAAAGCATTGCGGATAGATTCATAGGACTATATAAGAACAATGAATACCCTAACCCGCAGGAAGTACTGAACACAGAT
>DCMX01000016.1 GCA_002321855.1 Fidelibacterota bacterium UBA1611
GGAGCATCTATACCAAAGTCAACCATTCGATTGCTGAGTTCTTCTACTGTTATACCTGTATCTGCCGTGACCTTTTCTATACTATATCTCGTCATTTCCATTCTATAACCACTTATATTTGGATGAGATTTAGTAATGCCACGGATCTTTAATAATCTTGATTCCATATAATTATTTGCTAAAACAGAAATCTCAGCAGCTTCTTCAATACCGTCTGCTCCCATTGCTCGTGCCCAAGAATAAGCTTTTATAACCTGTGGCACATTTCCCCAAAATTCACGGATTCGTCCAATAGAATTTGGACGGTCATAATCTAAATTATAATATCCTTCAGATTTTATTATCACTGGTGATGGTAGAAATTGAGCAAGATCCGCACTGCAACCATATGCTCCTACGGCTGGCCCTCCACCCCCTTTAGGTACTCCAAATGTTTTGTGGAGCATATACATACAGGCATCAAAACCCAAATCTCGTGCCCGAATTTTCCCCATGACTCCGTTAAAATTTGCATGATCGTAAAAACACAGTCCTCCTGCGTCGTGCACTATATTGACCCATTCGTCGATATTAGGATTATAAATTCCCATATCGTCAGGATTATTAATTAACAATGCCGCCGTACGTTCTGAGACTGCTGCTTTCAAGGAATCTATCGTGGGATACCCATTTTCTCCCAAGGGCAAAGTAACTACATTAAAACCTGCTGCTGCTGCAGTAGCAGGATTGCAAGGGTGAGCCTGTATAGAAGTAATTATTTCATTTCTTTGTTCCAAATCTCCTTTTGAAGCATGGTATCCTCTAGTTACACAACAGTGCGTGTAAGCAGCATGAGCACCCCCACCTGCCTGAAAAACAAAGTTATCCATGCCGGATAATTCTCTAAGAATAAGATCAAAATTGTGAATTAAATGAAGCGTACCCTGTAAGGTTTCTTCATGCTGAAGTGGATGTGTCTCTGCAACTTCAGGCCTAGCAGTAACAATTTCATTCAATCTAGGGTTATATTTCATTGTGCATGTGCCAAAAAGGCTAATACCCATCATACCTAGCGTTTCTTGTGAAAGATGTAAATAGTGGCGCTGAACTTCGTGTTCTGAAAGTTCTGGTAAAGATGGCTTATCTTCTCTGTACATACCCTCTGGAAGCAACTGTTGGGCAGACCCAATCCCATCAAAATAACTTCGGCTCGATTCTCTGAAAATTAGCCCACGTCTTCCATCAGAACCCATCTGTGTTATTACAGGTTCATTCCAGATAGGAGCATGGTACTTTCGTATCGCTGATCTGTGTTTCATTATGTTATTATTTCTTTTAGGTTATTAACTAGATTTTCAATATCTTGTTTAGTATGCACTTCTGTTACACAATATAAAGCACATTGTCCAAGTTCTGGATATTCGTTAGATAAGTCCTTACCTCCAAAAATATTGCGGTTTCTAAGTTCTTTATTTATTTCTCTAACAGTTAATCCACAGTCGTCAAAATTTAACAAAAATTCTTTAAAAAAACTTGAATTAAAACAAGTTTTAATTCCATCAATCTCGCTAAGATTTTTTGAAGCATAATTTGACTGCTGAATGATAAGTTCTCCTACTTCTCTAAAGCCACTTGGACCTAAAAGAGCCATATATACTGCACCAGCAATCGCCCACAGATAGGTAGAATTTCCTGTCCAGTCATTACCTGCTTCTCTAAGACCGTATGAAGTTTGTCCTGCTAAGCTGAGACCAAAACCAAATTGTCCTTCTATATCTGTTTCAGTGATACTAATATTTAGGGTATTATACTCCCTAACATATCTTTCATTGTCACTTGTTGCGATAAATCCACTAACTCCACCGCCACAATTCATATGTATTCCAAGGGATTGAACTGGACCTACGACTATGTCAGCCCCATAATCAACCGGAGATTGAATTATTCCTAGTGAAATTGGATCACATCCCACAATGGTTTCTGAACCATTTTCAGCAGCTAGTTCAGAAATTATCTTTCCATTTATTTCAATCAATCCAAAATAGTTTGGAACTTCAAAGTAGATTCCTGCAACATCTTTAGATAAAATTTCTTTTAAATGATCTATATCTATATTCCCTGTATTTTCTTCATAATTGACTTCTAGAATTTCAATATGACCTTCCATAGTCTTAGGTTCACAATAATTTTGAATTACTCCCTTCCTTTCTGGATCAATGATCCTTGGAATTATAATTTTTTTCCGTCCGGTGATTCTTGAAGCCATGCGGATTGCATGTCCTGCTGCGCATCCATAACTATAAACGGGAAGTCCCACCATATCTAATTTTAATAATTCCCCTAATAAACTACAAAATTCGAAGAGTGCCTGATTCCTTCCATGATCTGATGATGGTGTTCCCCATACATTGGTTAAAAATTCTGCTCGACCTATAATTTCATCACATATTGCTGGCACATGATGTTGCCAACAACCAGCACCAAGAAAATTTAAGTTTTTTTCGCAGTTAGAATTTTTTGACAAAATTGAAAGTAAATGACGCTTCAAATCGAGTTCTGATAATAGTTGCTCAGGTAGATCTAATGGGGAAGATAGTCTGTGTTTATCAGGTATTTGTTTAAAAAGATCATTAATATTTTGTGCCCCAATAGCATTCAACATTTCTGCCTTAGTTTTTCCTGCAGAATTTGGCATATACGGATGTG
>DCMX01000126.1:0-955 GCA_002321855.1 Fidelibacterota bacterium UBA1611
CCTGATTTTCGATTTATGAACTACGGTTATGCAAAAGATGGGTTTTTTCCCGATTTATTTCCAGCCGATGAAAGGGAACGCTACCCAATTCACTTATACCACCACACGGTTACCCAGGCTAATATTGCCAATAAGGCTATACTGGAAGTGGGCTCTGGCAGAGGCGGCGGTGCTTCATACATCAGCCGTTATTTGAAACCGAAGTCTGTCACAGGAATTGATATTTCAAAAGAAGCGATACAGCTTTGTAATACACTCTATAGAGAAAATGGCCTGTGTTTTAAAGAAGGAGACTCGGAAGACATGCCCTTCGATGGGGGCATGTTTGATGTTGTGTTAAATGTAGAGTCATCACACTGTTACGGCGATATAGATGTCTTTTTATCAGAAGTAAAACGCGTATTAAAACCGGGGGGGTCTTTTCTCTGGTGTGATTTTAGAACCAACGAAAAAATGGAAGAACTATATAAACAATTTTCAAATTCTGGGTTAAGCAAAATAAAAGATCAGGATATTACATCAAACATAATCACGGCCCTGGACCATCTAACGGCATTTAGAAAAGAGAATATTAAACGCCATGTCCCATGGGTGATGCGGCAAGTGTTTGAATCCTATGCCGGTGTCCGCGGCGGAAGGGTACACAATGCTTTTCTCTCTGATGAGATTATATATATGAGCGCAGCGTTTCAAAAACCGGTCTAACTTCAATAGTTAAAAACAGGATAACTATGAATGTTCAATTAAGAATTGTCGCTGTTTCTATTTGTGTTCTAGCGTTTTTGAGTGCGCAGGTAACCATTATCCATTGTGGTGTGCTTATTGATGGAAAATCAGATAACACATCTAAGGTCATGTCTGTTCTAATAGACAAAGGTACCATAATAGATATTTTGGAGGGCTACATGGACCCTGGGACTGGAGACACAGCAATTGATCTTAATAATTATACGGT
>DCMX01000126.1:1331-2942 GCA_002321855.1 Fidelibacterota bacterium UBA1611
TCCGGAGAATCCAACCCCAAGAAGTATATGGAACGCTTCACGCTGAATCTTGATGATTATGCTTACCAATCTATACGGTTTGCAGAGCGAACCCTGATGGCTGGGTTCACCACCGTTAGGGATCTGGGCGGTCCTGTAAATACATCCCTGAGGGACGCCATAAAAAAGGGACACCTGGTTGGGCCCAGAATATTCAGCGCCGGGAAATCCTTGGCTACCACGGGCGGTCATGCGGATCCTACAAATGGAATGAAGTTTAAACTCATGGGTGATCCTGGTCCAGCCGAAGGCGTGGTGAACGGAATACCAGACGCAAGAAAGGCTGTAAGACAGCGCTATAAGCACGGGGCTGACCTGATTAAAATTACTGCAACCGGCGGTGTACTAAGCGTGGCCAAAAGCGGTGAAAACCCCCAGTTCAAGGAGGATGAGATCCGGGCCATAGTAGAAACAGCGGCTGATTATGATATGCACGTGGCAGCTCACGCTCACGGGGCTGAAGGAATGAAACGGGCAGTGCGAGCCGGCGTACGGTCCATCGAGCACGGCACCCTCATGGATGATGAAACCATGGACCTGATGAAAGAGCGTGGCACGTACTACGTACCTACAATCTCTGCAGGGGAATTTGTAGCCGAAAAGGCAACGGTAGATGGGTATTATCCGGAAATTGTCCGGCCAAAAGCAGCCAAGATCGGGCCTCAGATAAAGAATACGTTCCAAAAGGCCCATCAAGCCGGTGTTAAAATTGCCTTTGGCACCGATTCCGGTGTATCGTACCACGGAGAAAACGCAAAAGAGTTCCTGTATATGGTTGAAGGGGGTATGGCACCCATGGCTGCTATTCAATCCGCAACAAAGGTTGCCGCTGAATTATTAGGCATTGAAGATGCGCTGGGCACAATTGAAGTTGGAAAAACAGCAGACATAATTGCTGTTAAAGGAGACCCAATTAAAGATATCTCCGCATTACGGGATGTTGTTTTTGTTATGAAAAATGGTGTGGTGTATAAAAATAATGTACCATAATCCTTTGCTTCCTGAACTAAATCATTAAATACCCATCCGATTTTATTCTTATAATATATTCGTTGTAAACTCAGGTTTAATATGAAAACGGATCAACTGCAGTCAACCATTAACGCCTTCTGGGATGACTACATCCTCCCTGCTCTTACTGAATATATAAAAATTCCAAACAAATCGCCCTCTTTCGATCCAGACTGGAAAGCAAACGGGCATATGGATCGGGTCCTTGGCCTGGCAAAACGCTGGGCAAAGAATCATTTGCCAACAGGCGCAGAATTAATCATAAAAGAAACAGATGGCAAAACCCCTCTGATTTTAATTGATGTCCCTGGAGATAAGAATGGAAATACTTTAATGTATGGGCATCTGGATAAACAACCTGAAATGGATGGCTGGGATGAAGGCATGGGTCCCTGGAGCCCCGTTTTGAAAGAAGAAAAATTGTACGGCCGGGGTGGGGCAGATGATGGGTATGCATTATTTGCTTCTTTGTGTGCATTAAATGCACTAAGAGAACAGTCTGTTCCTTTACCTCGAATTTTAATCCTGATCGAGTTTAGTGAAGAAAGCGGTTCTCCTGAT
>DCMX01000219.1 GCA_002321855.1 Fidelibacterota bacterium UBA1611
GCCGTGTGTACTTGTTCAATACTTTCCAACAATACTTTCATATTTATACCGCGTTGAATACCTGAGAAACTCTCGAATTTTTCTCTACATTTTTTCAACAAACTTTTTGCTCCCTTCACGTTCCCATTTTCAAGATGAACAAAGCTGACTGATAGCTGGATCAGGCCCTGAATGAATTTCCGGTCAGATAAATAATATTCGGACCACAATTCTTCCCAGACTTCGTGGGCATCAAAGAAATTCTTAGAGTGGTAATGTCCCAGTCCAGCATGGAATAATCTTGAGATATTCTCTTTTTCATTCACTAACAACAATCGGATCTTTCATGCAATAATGCTTGCCATCTAATTCTATGGTACAAGCCTGAAAATGTGGGTCATGTTCAAAGAACAGAATCCAGTCCTCTTTCACCATAAGTGATAACAAATCTTCCTTTTCTTGGGCCGTTAGTGCAGGATGGATATCATACGCCATGATCCACGGAACGGGGATATGGGCAGCCATGGGTATAAGGTCCGCCCCGTAGAATAATGTTGTCCGGTCATCCTGAAGCAGAGGATGCATAAGACCTTTAGTATGACCATGGGTAAAATACAAATCTATTCCAGGTAGAAAAGGTTCATCTCCAACTACTATATTTAACATATTATTCTCTGCGATAACTCTCCAATCCCATTCCAAAAAACTGCCCTGATCTTTTTGGGTAGGATGATTGGCCAAATTCCAGTTCTCCTGCGAGACCCAATATGTTGCATTGGGAAATGTAGGTTCGATCCTTTCACCATTTATCCGTGTGTTACCTCCAGCATGATCAAAATGAAGGTGAGTACAGAATACATCCGTTATATCATCCGGCATAAATCCATACTTATTCAAAGACGATACAATATTATAACGCGTCAGATCTATGTTATATATCTTCTGGTATTTATCGGACCATTTATTCCCGTTACCTGTGTCTATCAAAATCTTACGGTTACTACTGACCAATAAAAGTGACCGGGTCACCATACTGATACGGTTCATAGGATCTGGTTGAGCTTGCTTTTCCCAGAGGGGTTTGGGAATGATTCCAAACATGGCACCACCGTCCAACCCAAATTCGCTGGTCTCAATACTGTACAATGTATAATCACCTATTCTCATAGTTCAGACTGGTGTTTCAAGCGGCGCCCTATTAATCTACTATTATTATCGTTTGAATTAAGACAATATACCCCTCGCAGAGACTCCAAAATTACTATCTCACGGCCACGTTCTAACGCTGGTTTATCTTGTAAAATAATAGATTCTGCCAAATCTATGAACCGAGTATCCGAACCATTTTCCTCCTTTTGTAACAAACTCTCCTGATAGAGTTCAGATGAATTATATTCATCAAGAACTAATCCAGATAACCAGTTAGATATTTCTCGGTGATAATTTTTCAATCGTACATACTCACCATTCCATAAACGCCATACCGAAGAATATGTAACCCACAGAGCAGGTTTATCGGTCATGAGAATCGATCCAAGCAATTTTTCCGGATTTATTGTTTTATGTTTATGAGGTTTTGGTAATCTTTGCTGCGCTATTACACTTAATAAGCTACACGCATAGGTCCATATATCTTCCTTCAATTCTTGAAAATGAAAGCTCCGCAATAAGTGAAAAATAAATGTGCCATTCCGTTCAGTATTTTGCAGTGCCATTGCGGCCAGGGTATCTATAACGGAACGAGAACGATCTGACGCAAGAAAGGTTTTGGCAGCAAATAGTTTTGATTCATTCCACTTCCCATCTTGTAGAGCATCCTCCAGATCCCCTACAAAAATAGTTAAACCAACACCGCTTCTGGTCGCTTCTTCCAAAATTAAAGCATCATTTTTTCGCAGCGATTGATCAGTTAGAAGCTCTAACCCAAAATTCAACAGGGTCTTTGAAGGGCTGTCTCGATCTTCACCAATTATATTTTTTAACGAATTCAATACTATAAGAGGGTGATCACACGGCAGTCGCCCCCATTTTACACAGGTTGCGGTGAATAAAAGATCATTCAGGTACTGGACCAAAGAATTGCCACCATCAAGTGCAGATTCAAGGGATTTAAGAGAGGTATCCTGATCACCTTTGGAAAGGGCATCTCTGAATACAGATCTGTTCATTGAGTTTTATTGACTATCTTTTTTATCGTATCGGCCGAGATAGTAAAATAATTGTATAGATAAGCCGGTCATACGAGAATATTCTGAAGGTGTCCCTTTTCCATTTCCGGGAAACATAGGATCATATTCAACATATCTACCATCCCATTCTGGATCCAAGCGATTGGATTCTTCGTATTTTTTACCTGTTAAATTCCATTCTGTATCGAAAACACTGCCGAGAGGCATTGCGTTGAAGTCATGATAATAACCCAATTCATATCCGAATCGATCGGAGAGTTTACCGCCTTTTAAAAAGCCAAACCTTAGGCTGGGTTTATCATCCCGGTTTACTCCATCAGGTATGACCATGAAACGTCCTCCATTCCATGATACACGAGAAGCTTTTTTCTTTTTTTTCTTTTTAAAGATCCCTGATCTTCCTTCTTTTTCTTTGAAACGATAGTATGTTATATCATAATTATTATTAGGGGTCAGACTCCAAGCTATGTTCATAACATCCCATTTATTCTCGTGTCTCATTAGCACACGGCTTAGGTCCACACCGGAACCAGATATAGGCAGACCAATTCTATATCCGATCTCTGTATCTGCATCCAGCCCTTTGCGAAACCATAGAATCGGTATAATATTCTCAGCTGATAAAGCATACCCATAGACCTTTTCATTTTTTCTCAGCTGGCCAGGATGGACCACTGGGTGTGAAGCACACCCTTTGAAAAATATTCCTATAGCAAATAATAGTATGGGAGCTGTCTTCGACATGGTTTAGGTGAAAAAATACAGAAATCTCCTGAGAGATTAAATGGAAAAGGGGAAGGCCTATTTCAGATATATCATCTTGCGGGTAAATACCACAGGTGCAAATCCATCAACCTGGGCCTGGATGGTGAAAAAATATAGTCCAGTAGAATGGTTTTCCCCACTCCAATTAAAGTTATAATTGCCAACAGTATTGTATTCATTTTCTGTAAAAATCGTTTTAACACGACCGGTCGCATCGGTCACGTAGAGAGATATGATCGCGTCCTGAAGAAGGTCAAAGGTAATACGGGTGTTATTATTGAAAGGATTAGGAAAATTCTGATAAAGGACAAACAATTCAGGAATAAGGGCTGTTTGCGAATCACTTATTAAATTTTGATTTTCCATACCCAAGGTACTGTATTCCACATTCTGCCAGGGGCCGCCATCTGGAAAGCGGTGTCTCATAACTTCAGTTGAATCTTCTATAATCATAAATTCCATTGGTGCGATCTCATCATCTCGAATCAAATTCCAGGATAAAATGATATTGCCTGGGCCTAAAGAATCAACCGTAAAAGCTGAATCCTGAAATCCTATGTCATAGTCCGGTGTCCAATCAATACTCCACAATGGATTACTGTTCATATGAACACTATATTGATTTTCTCCAAAGGATTGACCTGCAATTTCCAAATGTAAAGTACTTGTACTGGACTTCCAGATGATCTCATTTATCCATAGATCTGATACAGGTCTGGATACCACCATACCATTCAATGAATCTACTGGGACCAAATCACCATCAAATGTGATAATAACGGGTATGTCCAATAAAAAATAGAATCCCTGAATAAATGTTTCACCATGCATCAGGGACACATTATTCCAATGGGCCGGTATATTAATTCTCAATTCAGTTCCAGCAAGAATATCTGCACCTATTGGAACATCGATGGATTCATTGTTCGACAATAAATAAAAATTCTCTTGATCCAATAGATCATGATGTATTACATGAAGCATCAATTCTCCTGGACCATCTTTATGCTTCAATCCCCCGGAGATCCGGATAGGAGGTGATGCTAAGATACGATCATAACAGAGCTGATATGTATCGGATAAACTTGACCATCGATCTTCGGTTGTGAGATATAGTTCTTTAATTTTTTCATTCCATTCAAAAGGGGTTAACAGGAATCGATTACGATATGTTTTTTCCTGTTCTATAATGGATTCAAAGATTTCTTCATGGAAAAGAGCTGAGCTGATATCGCCAATAATAGGCTCGATATCAGGAAGAGCATAAATTGGAAAGTCTTCGATCCAGACAAATTTAAGATCATCTCCCAGTTCAAGAAGTCCAAGTAATGCTGAAACGGTTTCATCCGTTAATAGGGGAAAATGATCTGCCAAGGATTCAGCCATGATCTGTTTCATTAGGTCCCATACGGAATATAATTTTTCAAAATTCTCGTTATTCTCATACTGAAGGCAAGACCCGAAAGAAGGATGTTGATCATCGCTGTGAAATGTTCGGCCAAAAATATCGACGATCTCTACTAGATAGAAATAGCGATCTTGCTGCTCACAATCCGTATCCAAATAACGATTGGATGTTGTGATCAATTCTGTTTTCAATTCAAAAGGGTCATAGTTGGAACTACGATCATATATACGCACTCTCTCAACCTGAATCGTATCTGGGACAGACCACTCTAAGAATAGGGATCCAATACCTTCATACACACTAAGATCAATTACGGGTGCACCAATCCAATTAGGTTCAGGCTCATCTGCCCACAATAACCCAGATAAAAGCATCATTCTCAACAAGTATATTTTATACGCGTTTTTCATAAAGATTCGACCAGGCGAGACCCAATTTCGATTATATAAGCACAGGACGCAAGCACTTTCATTCTGCTTTAATTTCTATTTTAGGAATGTCACCTTTTGAACATGGCTTCCACCCTGCCAACGGGTCTGTAATAAGTATAGACCAGAAGGATACTGGGCAGCATTCCAGTAAACTTTAAAACCTGAGTGCAATATTCTACCGGAATAGATATTCTCCACAACCATTCCTTCTATATCAA
>DCMX01000165.1:0-2300 GCA_002321855.1 Fidelibacterota bacterium UBA1611
CTGCCGCCATTGGCAGAAGTTGTGATTGCTTTAACCAACATTTATAAAGTAAATGGGAATTGGAATTTGGGATTGATTCCAGAATTATCTGAATTGGTTAAGGCATTTTCTAAATTGGATTCAAATTCTAACCAGCCTATCGTTGGAAAAAATGCATTCACCCATAAATCAGGTCTTCATGTGAAAGCAGTCGTGAAGGAGCCAGAATCTTATGAAGCTATTTCTCCGGAATCGGTCCATCGAAAACGTCATTTTGTGATTGATAAATACACGGGAAATTCTGCACTTAATAATAAATTAATTCATATAGGAATAAGCGTAACACCCAAAGAATTAGATACAATTTTAATCGAAATAAAATCTCATCCCGAAAAATTGAACTGGGATGATAAAGACCTCATTTCTCTTACTAATTCAATGGGAATAAAATCGTAATTTCAATGTCAAATTTTATGGGAATTTTATGAAAAAATTAGGACCTGATTTTTACAATATAACTGACCTGCTCACGGAAGAAGAACTCCTGATCCAGCAAACGGCATATGATTTTGTACAAACAGAATTTATGCCGGTAATAAATGATCATTTTGAAAATTCAACATTTCCCATGGAACTCGTACCCAAATTAGGCGAATTGGGGTTTATGGGGTCTGCCTTACCGGAATCATCCGGTGGTGCTGGCGTCAGTAATGTGGCTTACGGGCTCATTCTCCATGAACTGGAACGGGGTGATTCGGGCCTGCGATCCTTTGCAAGCGTCCAGGGGGCTTTGGTCATGTATCCCATCCATGCCTACGGTTCCGATGAACAAAAAGCCAAATGGCTCCCAGAACTGGGTGCAGGAACCAAGATCGGCTGTTTCGGACTAACGGAACCTAACTTTGGTTCTAATCCCGGCGGTATGGCGACACGATGTAAACGAGATGGTGACGACTGGATCATTAATGGCAATAAAATGTGGATCACCAATGGATCTTTGGCAGATGTATCTGTTGTGTGGGCTCGGGATGAAGATGGTCTTGTTCGTGGATTCTTATTAGAAAAGGGAATGGAAGGATTCACAACCAGTGATATTCATGGAAAATTGAGTCTCCGCGCTTCCATTACATCTGAACTTTCTATGGCGAATGTAAGGGTCCCAGATTCTGCGCGGCTCCCTAATATTGAAGGATTAAAAGGGCCGCTGGGTTGTTTGACCCAAGCACGGTATGGCATTGCCTGGGGAATGGTAGGTTGCGCAATAGATTGTTATAATACAGCTTTAGACTATGCAAAGGAGCGAAAACAATTCTCCAAGCCTATCGGCGGATATCAATTAATTCAGGCTAAATTGGTAGAAATGGTTACACGGATTACAGAAGCGCAATTATTGGTGTATCGATTGGGAAGATTAAAAGATGAAGGGAAAATGACCTTTCAGCAAGTATCCATGGCAAAGCGGAACAACTGTGTTATGGCCCGGGATGTGGCGAGAGTGAGCCGGGAGATACTGGGTGCAAACGGCATAACAGAAGATTATTCACCTATGCGTCATATGGCGAATATTGAATCAGTTTATACTTACGAAGGCACCCACGAAATGCACACATTAATCTTAGGGCAAGATGTGACTGGACTGGCTGCATACGACTCTTAAAATCTATTATACATAAGCTCAAAATATAAAAAATGTTTTTTATTGTTGCGTTAGGAGTGTTGTGGTTAATTCACGGTTATGTTGCCTGGCGCACTATACCTGCAATGGGGCTTTCTTTTGCTGCTACTATTTTGTTTTACATTATAGTATTTATTTTTAGCCTTTTACCCGTTGTACCGATTGTCCTTCGAATGAGTGGAAATGAATCAAAAATTATTGATAAATTTTCTTTTTTGGGTTATACGAGTCTAGGTTTTTTCACCCTATCTTTTATTTTTTTATTTACAAAGGATTTTATTATTCAGTTCATATCGATCTTTAGTAATCTAGTTGATACTGAGCAGCCAATTGATAATTCAAAAAGAGACTTTATTAAAAAGTCTATCACTCTGGGTATAATTGGTATATCGGGTACGGCCACTGGTTTTGGATTTTACAATTCCAGGAAAGGTCCATCGGTTATTAAACATGATATATTTTTGGAATCCCTTCCAGAAAGTTTTAATAATTTTACAATTGCTCAAATTTCTGATCTTCATATAGGACCAACAATTAAAAGGCCTTATGTAGAAAATGTTTTAGATAAAATATCAATTCATAATCCCGATTTAATTGCTGTAACTGGTGATCTTGTGGATGGATCAGTTCAGCATCTTCGTCCTGA
>DCMX01000165.1:2734-2859 GCA_002321855.1 Fidelibacterota bacterium UBA1611
CTTGGTATGAAAAATTTAATTAATTCAAATGAATTAATTTCAAGATCGGGTGATCAGATTGCAATTGCGGGTATTACTGATCTTAAAGCGCATCAAATTAAACCTGCCCATAGGTCTGATCCAGA
>DCMX01000248.1:0-6275 GCA_002321855.1 Fidelibacterota bacterium UBA1611
ACAAGTGTCCATCTACGAATAGAACGGATCCATAAAGGACTGGTATCTCCTGTGACCAATGCTGCAATAGCAAAAGCAAACGGAATAGAAAAACCTACATACCCAAGATATAAAGTTGGCGGATGTATGGCCATTGTCAAATTTTGTAAAAGAGGGTTCAGACCATTACCATTTGCAACAATAAAATTCGCATCTGTAGGAGAAAAAGGGTTCGTAACAAAATTCGTAATAATAAGGAAAAAGAATTGTATGGATACTAATACCAATATCACCCAAGGCATAAGTTCTGTATACTTGTTCCTATTCTGCAAAAGTACAATCAAGCAATAGATTGATAATATAAATAGCCAAAATAATAGAGATCCTGATTGTCCAGCCCAGAGTGCAGTTATCTTATAAATTAAAGGAGTCTGAAGGCTGGAATAATGAGCAACATAGTCAATATCAAAATTACTCTGTATAAGCTCATTCAGTAGTACAAAGGTAGCTATAATGGATAAACATGACACCACGATCACAGAGCGCCATCCAGCAAGATAAAAACGATAATCACCGGTTCTGAAGAAAAGGAACAGAATCAAAAAAGAAATAAAGGAGAATCCAAGCGCCAGGCTTAAGGACAATCCACCAATTATTGGAATCACAATTCGTCTATTCTATAACTGGATTCATCTCTAAGATCACCTTCATATCTAGAGGCACACTTGACCTGCAACTGGTCCGCGTTGAACATTCCACTGAGATATTTCCCTTCCACGATAATTTCGGCATCATCCTTAAAAAGGTCTGGACGAGTGCCATAGAAGACTACCGGTATAGATATTTCACCCTGAGAAAGTTCAAAGGAAGCATCTAACAGATCTTCATCGGAAATTATAATAGAACCCGGTTCAACCTTGCCACCCAGGCGTACACGAGATGATTCCTGTGTAGCCTTAAGTTCTGATAAAGAAAGAAATTTCATCATTCCCGTACCATTTTGCATAGGATTAAGAGTCACATATATAATCCATGATATAGTGATAAGGGAAACTCCGGTAATGGTGATTATAAACTTTTTACGAGCCATAACTTTATTAATTACACACTAAAATACAGCCGTTTCCTGCCATTCACCTAACTCCTCCTTCATCGTAACTACAATTTCTCCCAAGGTCGCGTAGGCCTTGGCCGCAATAATGATCAGAGGAACTAGATTCTCATTGTTCCTACAGGCTATTTTAATTTGGTTTAGGGCAGACCGGACCTCAGAATTATTACGATTTTTTCTTAGAAGATCAAGTTTGTCACACTGGACTCTTTCAACTTGGGTATTGATCTCCAAGATAGGAATATCTATTTCTTCTTCATTTACAAAGTCATTTACACTTACAACGATACGTTGATTGTTATCTACCTTGTTTTGATAATCAGAAGCAGCATGAGCTATTTCATGCTGTAGATATCCCTGTTCTATCGCTGGAATGACACCACCTAACTCATCGATTGCCTTGAAGTATTGTTCAACCTGTTCTTCAATGCTATCCGTTAATGACTCAACGAACCATGATCCTCCCATGGGGTCCACAACATTCGCAACGCCGGTTTCATGGGCTATAAGTTGTTGAGTACGCAAAGCTATCTCAGCCGCTTTTTCACTAGGCAAAGCTAATGTCTCATCCATGGAATTCGTATGTAGACTCTGTGTACCACCCAAAACAGCAGCCATGGCCTGAAACCCTGTACGAGCAATATTAATCTCTGGCTGCTGTGCTGTCAGGCTACATCCTGCTGTCTGAGCATGGAACCGTAGTGCCATTGAACGTTCGTTTTTGGCCCCATATTTATTTTTCATTCGTTTGGCCCAAATCCTCCGTGCAGCTCGATACTTGGCGATCTCTTCAAAAAAATCCAAGTGGGAATTAAAGAAAAAGGAAAGTCTTGGAGCAAAAGCATCTACATTAAGTCCTGCCTTGATACCATATTCTACATAAGTAAATCCATTGGCCAGAGTAAAGGCCAATTCCTGTGCTGCAGTTGACCCTGCTTCTCGGATATGGTATCCGCTAACAGATATCGTATTATATTTAGGCATATTTTTTGTGCAATAAGTAAGCATATCGGTAATAACGCGCATCGAGGGTTCTGGCGGGAAGATCCATTCCTTCTGAGCAATGAATTCCTTTAAAATATCATTCTGGAGTGTTCCACGCAATCGGTCTAATGGGACACCTTGTTTCTCAGCTACCGCAATATAAAACGCCAATAAGATGATCGCTGGTCCATTAATTGTCTGTGATACTGAAATATCGCCTAAATTGATACCATCAAAAAGCGTTTCCATATCCTCCAAATTCGATACATTAACACCACATTTTCCTACTTCTCCTACGGAAAAAGAGTGATCCGGATCATATCCCATGAGTGTTGGCATATCATAGGCTACAGATAAACCTGTCTGACCCTTCTCAAGTAACAATTTGAATCGATGGTTTGTTTCTTCGGGTCTTCCATAACCGGCAAACTGGCGCATTGTCCAAAGTTTCCCACGATAGAGGTTCGAATGGATACCACGCGTATAAGGGTATTGACCTGGAAAACCTAATTTCTCCATATAACCATTCCCAGGGGAAACTGGAAAATAGCAAAGATCTATAGGATTACCGCTTAATGTATCAAAATCAGCATTTCTATTTCCGGAAACGGAGACAGATTCTGACCAAGAGGTCTTGCTCTCATTGAATAATTCTAATTGCTTATCCATTTAATTGACTTGTCTCCACAACGCTATCTCTGCCATGGATCAATTTTATCATTCCTTCAACCAACATCCATAAAATCAATATAATTAATATAACATCTATGCCAAATAAAAGTCGATTATTACCCATGAAAGATCCGGCTTTTATTATCAAGGTTAAAAGCGTGATTATAGATATGAATGCAAAAGGTATTGCCAAAGGTAAAACCGGTTTTTTTCGGCTCCATGAATACAGTAATAGAACCATCAGTGTAAGAGCAGCCAACATCTGGTTGGAAGCACCAAAGATGGGCCACAATACCCAACCTGCCTGCGTAGATGTACCGGTGGAAGGATCAACTATGTTCCAAAGGGCCAATAAGACAGCAGGAATCACAGCCACGGCTGTAGCCATATATCGATTTTTGAGTATAGAGATGTTCACAGCTTCTCCTAACTCTGTTATTATAAAACGTTGGATCCTTGTTGCAGTATCCAGGGTCGTTGCTGCAAAGGAAATAACAAGAACAGCCATTAATCCATTCGCGATATCTGCCGGAATACCCAAGGCCTGTATAAATGCACCACCACCCAGTACGAATGCTGCTGCTTTATTTGCAGTGGCATTTCCCCATGTATCATAATAATTGGCCCATGATAGGTCATCAACTATTCCAACAGAAGGTAAACTGCACGACCTAACCAATGCAATCCCGGCAACAGAGGCCAATGTAGAGGCCAAGGCCAGTATCCCTTCTCCAAGCATACCGCCATATCCAATAAACCGAGTATCAGACATTCGTTTGATCTGTTTGGATGTGGTCCCCGAAGAAACAAGCCCATGGAAACCGCTTATGGCACCACACGCAATGGTGACAAATAAAAAAGGGAAAATTGAGGGTGCATCTTCTCCACCAGACCGAAATGCAGGAGCATCTATGACAGGATGAGCAACAAAGAGACCAATAAATAATAGTGATAGCCCAACAAACAACTGGTGACTGTTTATATAATCTCTGGGTTGTAGTAAGAACCAGACCGGTAATAAACTTGCAATCGCTGAGTATATGAACAATAAAATGATCCAAAGGGTGTTCTGTTGACCGATATCTAAACCAAACGATTCGAAGGAAAGGGGAAATTTTGTTCCTATATAGATAAAAATATATAGGGTTCCAAGTGCCAACAAGGATGGTAAAAAAGCATCTAACTTACGTCTATATAATTGCCACCCTACAAGAATGGCAATGAAAATTTCAATGTTAACTGGTAAAACAGTTATTGGAAACGCCACGAATAATCCAGCAATCACCATGGCAAAGACAGCCAGGACAAGCCATACCAGTAATAGTACAAAAATAAGAAACATGACCCGGGTACGTGAGTTAATCACCTTACTCGTTAAATCAGCAATAGACCTTCCTTTTTCCCGAACGCTCGTTACTAACGTACCAAAATCATGGACAGCACCCATAAAGATTGTACCTAAAATGATCCAGAGGAATGCAGGCAACCATCCCCAATAGACTGCGATGCAGGGACCAATGATTGGGGCAGCGCCAGCAATTGATGTGAAATGGTGACCAAAAAGAATATATTTTTCCGTGGGAACAAAATCGATGCCATCTTCAAATTCTTCCGCTGGGGTCGGACCATTGAACTCTTGGAGACCAAAAATTCGATCTGCAATGAATTTGGAATAAAACCGATAACCAAGGAAAAAAATAATAAACCCGGCTAACGCGAGAATAACTGAATTCAAGTCTTAAACTTTAAGGATTTCCGAAACCGGGATCAGTTCTTTTATTGTATGTATCAATCCCTTTTTATCCAGACCAAGAAGATCCATTATTTGAGCACGTGATCCGTGCTCAACAAATGAATCAGGAAGCCCTAAACGCTTTATAATCCCTTTATAGCCATTTTCCAACAACCAGGCCGCTACGCCATCACCAAAACCGCCCGTGATGACACCCTCTTCGACCGTAATAACGTAATCAAATCTATCTGGAATGGAACTTAAATATTGCTCATCCATGGGTTTAATAAATCGGCAATTAACTACTTCACAAGAAATCCCATCTCTGGCAAGCTCTAAGGCTACCTCTCGCGCAGTGAACACCAAAGGGCCAACCGCCAATATGACCGCATCTTCACCCTGATTCATTATGTTCCAGGATCCAATCGGAAGCAACTCCGCCTGACCACTTTTATCAAACTCCACGGATGACGCTTTTGGATATCGAATCCCAAAAGGCCTATCTGTAACATTCAAGGCTGTATAAAGAAGATGCCGAAATTCATTTCCATCCTTTGGTGCACTTAGAATCATACCCTGTACACAGCGAAGGTAAGCGATATCTAAGGCTCCATGATGGGTTGGTCCATCTTCACCAGCGATACCGGCCCTATCCATACAAAATATCACTGGTAGGTGTTGGACAGCAACATCATGAACCAGATGATCATAAGCCCTCTGTAGAAAGGTTGAATATATTGCCACGATCGGACGCACGCCCTCAGTTGCCATGCCAGCAGAGAATGTGACCCCGTGTCCTTCAGCGATACCAACATCATAGTAACGATCAGGAAACTGTTTTGCAAATGGTACCAATCCTGTTCCCTCTCTCATGGCTGCTGTGATACATACTATATCATCGCGATTATAGGCTATTTCACATACCAACGATCCAAAAACACCCTGAAAAGGCAATACCGATGGTTTAGGGTCAGAAGATGGTTCGACCTTATCTAATTTCTTCCCATTGGGCTTTACCCCATGATACTTGACAGGATCTTTTTCGGCGACCTGCATTCCTTTCCCTTTCTTGGTCAATATATGGAGCAAGACCGGATTGGGAATATCTTTGATATTTTTAAGGGTTTTGATCAGTTCATCCAGATCATGACCATCAATTGGTCCAAAATAACGAAAGCCCAACTCTTGAAAGAGTATTCCCGGTACAATAACATTCTTAATACTTTCATCGATCTTTTTAAGAAAGGTCCGTGTTCTGCTTTTTGCGAGAGGTAGCTTACCGGTCAGGTTCCAGACCTCATTACGAATATGATTATAGGTGGGATTGGAAATGAGCCGGGTTAAATATTTACTAATAGCACCTACATTCGGGCTTATTGACATCTCATTATCATTAAGGATCACCGTTAGCTGTCGACCAATATGTCCAGCGTTATTTATTCCTTCATATGCAAGGCCACCTGTCATTGCACCATCTCCAATCACTGCGACGACCCGATGATCCTTTTTATTCTGATGGAGTGCCTGTGCTACACCCAAAGCTGCGGAGATAGATGTAGACGCATGCCCTGCACCAAACACATCATATTCACTCTCTGTACGCTTTAAAAATCCACTCAGGCCACCAAACTGACGTATAGTTGGAAATTCATTAAAACGACCAGTAAGTAACTTATGTGCATAGGCCTGGTGCCCAACATCCCATAGAAGCTTATCTTCAGGGGTGTCATATATATAATGCAATGCTATTGTAAGCTCTATTACTCCCAAAGTTGGTGCAAGGTGCCCTCCAATTTC
>DCMX01000248.1:6682-9511 GCA_002321855.1 Fidelibacterota bacterium UBA1611
ATCAGATGGTGATCTGATTTCATGAAGATATTTAAGCTGCATGGACCTGATCGAGATTGGTTCGGAAATACTTACTATTTGAATCAAATAAAATCTCATGAAAAATGGAAATACCATCAATCTCAGGATGAAAGGATAACCCAAGGAAATGTCCGCTTAAAACGACCAAAGGTTCTTCATGATGGTTACTGCCAAGTACCTGCACATTTTTCCCTACTTCTGTTATTTTAGGCGCTCGTATCAATGTGGCAGGAAACTTTGAATATTCTTCTCCAAAATAAAATTTACCTGTTTCAGTTGATGACATGATCTGGCGTCCATAGGCGTTTCTATCTACTGAGATATTCAATAACCCTAATGGTACTACCCGCGAGTCGTATACCTTTTTAGCCATTAGAATCAGACCGGCGCATGTTCCCATGATCGGATAATTAATAGCAAATGATAATATTGGTTCTCGAAGATCGAATTTATCTATAAGCAAAGACATTGTTGTTGACTCTCCGCCAGGTATGACTAAACCTTCGATCCCATCTAAATCCTCTGGCAGTTTCACACTAACAGATTCAATACCCATGTCTTTAAAAATACAGTGGTGTAGGGCAAAATCGCCCTGGAGTTCCAATATACCTATACGATTCACCAACCTCGTTCCTGCATGCGCTCTTCTTCAGGTATTTCTGATATTTCCAAACCTTTCATAGCCTTTTTTAAACCTGTACTGGCGTCCGCGACACGGGCCGAATCTTTATAATGTGTTGTAGCTTCCACAATAGAGTTCGCTCTTGCTTCTGGATCATCACTTTTAAATATACCCGAACCTACAAAAACAGATTCAGCGCCCAGTTGCATCATAAGCGCGGCATCAGCAGGAGTGGCAATTCCGCCGGCTGCAAAATTCGGTACAGGAAGTTTTCCTAGTTTTGCGGTCTGCTGTACTAAAGACAGAGGGGCGCCTAATTCCTTAGCTTCGGCAACCAATTCATCTTGACCCAAAACTGTTAATCGTCTAATCTGCCCAACGACAGTTCGCATATGTCGAACAGCTTCAACTATGTTACCACTTCCAGCTTCACCCTTGGTCCTTATCATAGCTGCACCTTCAGCTATTCGGCGCAGTGCTTCACCAAGATTCCGGCAGCCACAAACAAAGGGTACCTTAAAATCATGTTTCCAGATATGGTTATGTTCATCCGCCGGCGTCAACACTTCACTCTCATCAATGAAATCGATCTCCAAAGTTTCCAATACCTGTGCTTCTGCGAAATGACCGATGCGACATTTTGCCATCACCGGAATTGAGACTGATTCCTGTATTACCTTTATCATTTGAGGATCACTCATCCGTGCGATTCCGCCATCGGAACGAATATCAGCTGGTATACGTTCAAGTGCCATTACAGCGCAGGCTCCTGCAGATTCTGCGATCTGAGCATGTTCAGGATTGACCACATCCATGATGACACCGCCCTTCAGCATTTCTGCTAAACCTACTTTTACTTCAAAGGAACCTTTACTCATATACTTCTTCCTTTTCTGTTATTTGTCCAATGATTTTAATCTTTTCTACTATCTCACTAATAATATTATCGGGTGTGGATGCTCCCGCAGAAATACCAATAATCTCTGAATCTTTGAACCAATCTGGATCCAAATCTTCTACTGATGTCACCTGATAGGATCTGGGGTTACGCTCTAATGCCAACTGGGTAAGACGTTTTGAATTAGCACTGGTAAAAGATCCTATCACGATCATTGTATCGGATCTAACCGCTAATTCTTTGATCTGTTCGTGATTCCTCCTGGTCGGAAAACAAATTGTATTAATAAATCGCAGGTCAAATACCTTTCTAATTAAAATATTAATGATTCCTTGAACATTTTCTATCATCTGTGTCGATTGACTCACAACACCGGCTTTTTTCATTTTTCGCAGGGTATGAGCCTCTTCCGGATTAGCAATAATGATCGGTTCAGAGACCTGTGCGGCAATAGCCACCACTTCATCATGACCATGATCACCGATAATAATAGTGCGTCGTCCTTCTCCTTCGAGCTTTTTTATCTCTTCATGGATCTCGGTTACAAGAGGGCAGGTAGCATCAACTATCCCCTGGTTATTCTCCCTTGCTTTTTCCCATAATTCAGGTACTGTTCCATGGGCACGAAAAAGAACGGGTTTGCCCTTCGGCACATCCTTTAGATCAGCGACCACTTTTGTCCCAGATCTCGCGAGGTTTCTTACTACTGTTTCATTATGAACGATATCACCCAGCATGAATACTTCATCATACTCTTTTGCCGTATCATATGCCATATTCACAGCATCTCTTACTCCGAAACAATAACCAGCATCCTTAGCCAGAAGGATTCTCAAGTCTGCTCCTTCACTTGCTGTATAATCATTTGTTTTGATATACTAACGATCTTAGTTGTCAAATCAGATAGGGAACCTTCCAGCATTGCACCAGCAGCAAACGCGTGTCCACCACCTCCCAATTCATTCGCAATACCATTGACTTTGAATTTACCCTTTGATCTGAAATTAATTCTACATGATTGAACGTTTTGCTCATAGATCATGATGGCTACTTCCACGCCTTTGATCGTCCGAACAAAATCAGAAAAACCTTCAATATCATTATTCGTTGCAGATGCATTCTTTACCATGTCTTGGGATACGATGAACCATGCTAACTGCCCTTCAAGTTCATAATTAAGAGTTGTAAGAATATTGCCTAGTAGACCGACACGCGCTTTAGAACTATTCTCATAGACAAGCTGATAAATTTGGTGAGTGCTTACTCCTTTCTCCAGACATTCTATCGC
>DCMX01000242.1:0-2243 GCA_002321855.1 Fidelibacterota bacterium UBA1611
CCAATGAGAATTGGTTATTCCTGGGCTGGTGGAGAAATGAAAGAATTGGCCATGGGTTTTGGCGTAAAAAAAGGCCCTGTTATCTTTGATCTGGGCTTTTCTTTTCGAAATGGCATGTGGCTGCATACAATGAAAGGATTCAATTTCTCTTTTGGTTTTACATGGGTTGGAAAGTCAATAAAAAAAACGGAAAAGGAAGGTCCTTCGCCAGCTCTAAAAGAGTAAAATCATTTTAATAACGGATTACGTTTTGGCTCTCCACATTAATATCATCCCACCGCTTAGAAATAAAATATTTCCCAACCAAGCTGATAATAGAGGTTCCACAATTCCGTTAAATCCTAGTGACTGGCCAAACTTGATAAAGGCGTAATATCCAAAGATAACAAAAACACTGGCGCCAGCCCCAAAAGATAAACTATTTTTCTCCTTTAATACCACCAATGGAATTCCAAACAAAACAACTATCAAATTAGTAAAGGCGAAAGAAATTTTTAAATATCGTGTAACTTCCCATCGAAGGGTATCGACGCCATTTTCTTTTAATTTCTTAATTCGTTCCGTGAGCTTGAAATAATCCAATTCGTCCGGTTTTCGGGCTTGTTGCTGAATCTCTTCTGGTAAAAAACCAAGTGTGATGAGCGTATCTGATTTTCCCAAGGTAACCCTTGTCTCAACTCCATGCTCATTAAATTCACGAATCGAAAACCCTGTTAATACCCAACTGGATGTAACTGGATTCCACTCTATTTTTTTTGCATCAATCCTTTTTCGGATATTTGAATGGCCCAGGTCTACTATGGTTAGATCATGTCCAGTTGATTTTTTTATATAATATTTAGATAATGAAATATGTATAGATGTATTTTTCTGGAGGAAAATATTTTTTAGTGTGTTCTTTAGTTTATGGCGTGATTTTCGCTTTACATAATCTCGGTCGATCTCGAATCGTTTTTCATTCCCAATTGCAACCAATTTATTATCTAAAACAAACGATCCTCCACTCATGATAATTCCTGATAACAGTAATGGAAATGAAGCACGATAAAGGCTTATCCCGGATGCTTTCATAGCTGTCCACTCGTTTCGTTTTACCATTGACCCTAAACTGAAAACTGTTGATAATAGCATTGACATAGGAAGCCCAATGCTCACAAACCAGGGTAAAGTATAGAGATAGTATTGAATTACAATTGGTGACGGAACTTTATTATCCATGAATCGGTCTAAATTTTCAATAAGATCAACAATTACAAAAATAGAAACAAAACCGAGAACAGATATTCCCAGGATTATCCAGAATTGCCGCAATAGATATAGGTCGAGTTTATTCATCAGTAGGAATTAGAATTTCCCCAACTTCTTTCAAAAAAAGAAATAAAACGATTATTTTAAATAAATAAAATTTATTCATGGCTTTAGCGGTTTGGATTCAAATATTCAGGAATTAACTTATCCGCAATGAAATTAATAAAATGGTTTAAAATCATATCTATTTTGGGTCTATTTCTTGCTGGGTTAGCTTTAGCTGAAACTGCAGGATTAGCATCCATTAAAGAAGATGAATTGTCCTGGCTTTCAATTTGGCCGCCAATCATTGCCATCATTTTGGCTCTTATTACTCACGAAGCGCATTTAGCTTTATTTATTGGTATTTTGGTAGGTGTATCAATGATCACTGGGAACCCACTAACAGGGATTACGAATGCGCTGGATACGTATATCGTCGGGTCAGTTACAGATCATGGTCATGCATCAATTTTGATCTTTACATTGGCTTTTGGTGGACTAATAGGTGTAATTACTGCCAATGGAGGAATGAAAGGTGCAGTAGATTTTGCATCAAAGTATGCAACATCAAACCGAAGAAGTCAATTTGCTACGGCAGCAATGGGTTTAGTTATATTCTTTGACGATTATGCCAATACCCTATTGGTAGGGAATATGATGAGACCTTTTACTGATAAAGCCAGAATCTCACGGGAAAAGCTATCATACCTCGTGGATTCAACTGCAGCACCCGTTGCAAGTTTAGCCGTAATCAGTAGCTGGTCTGTATTTCAAATGAGTTTGCTTGAATCTCCATACAAACAATATGGTGTTACTATAAATCCTTATTTTACCTTTTTACAAAGTATTCCTTTTTCCTTTTATTGTATTTTGACATTGATTTTTATTTTTTTAAATATATTATTGAAAAAAGAGTATGGTCCCATGCACGATGCAGAAACTCGTGCATTATC
>DCMX01000242.1:2650-3372 GCA_002321855.1 Fidelibacterota bacterium UBA1611
CATTGGAACAATGCATTTATTCCAATATTTGTAGTTGTAGCTGTAACTATTGGTGGCTTGGTTATTACTGGCCTAAGAAGTCTTGATATGCAACATCCTACACTTCGAGATATCATTGGTGCATCGGATCCTTACGCCAGTCTTATTTGGGGTGCTTCATTTTCTAGTATTTCTGCAATTGGATTAACAATTGGACGAAAAATATTAACCTTGGAGAAAACCTTGGATGCGTGGGTGAATGGCGTAAGATCTATGGTAATGGCTTGTATTATTTTAGTGTTGGCCTGGACCATTGGTTCTGTATGCAAAGATCTGAAGACAGCTGAATATTTGGTGAGTATTTCTTCTAATATTTTGTCTCCAGCCATGCTTCCTTTCATTACTTTTGTCACTGCTGCAGCCATCAGTTTTTCAACCGGCTCATCCTGGGCAACCATGTCTATATTGGTTCCGGTAGTTGTTCCTATGGCAATGCATCTTTTGAATATGTCACCAGATGCGACTGTTGAATCACCCATATTTTTAGCCACATTTGCTTCAGTTTTATCCGGGTCAGTTTTTGGTGACCATTGTTCCCCAATCTCTGATACGACAATATTGTCTTCCACAGCGTGTGCATCTGATCATATTGACCATGTAAAAACCCAAATGCCCTATGCACTTACAGTGGGCATCTTATCTTTAACTTTAGGATGTCTAGGTATAGGATTTGGTATACCAGT
>DCMX01000247.1 GCA_002321855.1 Fidelibacterota bacterium UBA1611
AAAGAAAATCTCAAAAAATTGAAAAGTGAAGGTGTAAACTCGCTAGCAGTATGTTTTCTTTTTTCATTTATGAATTCCAAGCATGAATTACAAGCAGCAGAAGAAATCAAAAAAATATTTCCTAATGCTTTCATATCTCTATCTCACGAAGTGTTACCACAAATCAAAGAATTTGATCGGATTAGTACAACTGCGGTTAACGCATACGTTGGCCCTGAACTTAGCAAATATCTTAGTAACTTCCAAAAACGCATAGTTGAATATGGAGATGAAAGTAAAGTTTTAATAATACAATCTAATGGAGGTGCAGCTCCTATTGAAGATTCTGTTAAATTTGCAGTCCGGTCAATTCTTTCAGGTCCGGCAGGTGGAGCCCAGGGTGCAGCAAATGCTGCCTATGATATAAATGAAAAAAATATTATTGCCCTAGATATGGGTGGCACTAGTACTGATATATCAATCATTGAAGATGGGAAACCTCATATTGCAAACGAAAAATTTGAAGCAGGATGGAAAATCGCAGTCCCAATGATAGATGTGCATACACTGGGGGCAGGCGGAGGAAGTATAGCTAGTGTAGACATTAGCGGTGTCTTAAGAGTAGGCCCTGAAAGTGCAGGAGCAGAACCAGGTCCAGCATGCTATGGCCTAGGCGGAGAAAAACCAACTGTAACTGATGCTGCTCTAATATTAGGCCTACTAAATAAACATTCTTTCCTTGGAGGCCGTGTAACTCTAAATGATAATTTGGCAGAACAAGCTATCAAAAATAAAATAGCAGACCCTTTAGGATTAACCATCACAGAAGCAGCAAATGGTATCATACGAGTTGTGACAAACTCTATTGCAGAAGGAATACGCTTAGCTTCCATACGAAAAGGACTTGACCCACGTAATTTTTCAATGGTTGCTTTTGGAGGGGCTGCCGGAATAATAGCTAACCAGGTAGCAAGAGAAGTTGGAATTCAAAAAATACTTATTCCCTATACTGCTCCAGTATTATCTGCATTTGGAATGCTAACATCTAATATTCAATATGATTTTTCACAATCTTATCCTTCTGGATTAGAAATATTAGATCTTAATGAAATTCGCTCTCAGCTTCAAGAAATGGAAACAAAAGGAAAGAATCGACTGAAAGAAAACGGCGTGTCAAATGAAAAGATCATCGTTGAATTTAAAGCTGACATGAGATACTTGGACCAGATATATGAAGTAACAGTCCCTATTCCTGATCTGACTTTCAATGATCTGGAACTTAGAGAAAAATGGGCTCAAAACTTTCACACTAGATTTGAAGAATTATATTCCTATAGACAATCCGAACAAGAAATTAGACTAGTAACACTAAGAGCAACAATATTAGCCCCGTTACCAAAAATCTCAAATGCCAAAAATAATCAAAAATCATTTTGTAATTTTAACTTTTCACAACCATTAACAAGGCAAATTCATATGACAGGATGGAGTGATGTACCCATTTTTCAAGCAGCAGGACTTCCCAAAGGGCACAACATTGCTGGCCCAGCTATCATAGAGTCAGAATTTACTACTGTTACTCTAGGTCATAATGAAATTCTTACAAAATACTCAGAAGAAATGTTAATCATCAAATTAAAAGACATAGAATCAATTGAAACGAAACCAGCTAAATTAAAAGCAACCGATCCGGTGACTCTTTCTGTTGTAGAAAACAGATTGGAATCTATTGCTATCGAAATGATGGATGTTATGATACGTACTTCAATGTCGCAAATTTTAAATTCCAGTCGCGATTTCTCCACCGCAATCTTAGATAATAAATGTAGACTTATAGCGCAAGGTGAAGGGATACCAGTACACGTCAGTGCACTTCCAATTGCAGGAGAAGCTATTTTAAATACTTTTAAAAATGATATTCATCCTGGCGATATGTTTGCCTTAAATGATCCATACAATGGAGGTAGCCATTTACCAGATATAACTGTAATCAAACCTGTATTTAAAGATAAAAAGCTACTGTTTTTAACCGTAAACCGTGCTCATCATAGTGATGTTGGAGGAGCAACTCACGGTGGTTATAATCCATCTGCCAGTGAAATTTACCATGAAGGATTACGTATACCCCCATTACGTATTCATGATAAAGGCAAACCTATTGATGATTTACTGCAAATGCTTTCTGCTAATGTCAGATTGCCTGAAAACTTTTTAGGAGATCTGAACGCTCAGATAGGATCTGTTTCAACTGCAGAACGCCGTATGCTTGAGTTACTTGAACATTATGATGAACATACATTACTGATGATTATAGATGGAATATTATCTGCAACTGAATATAAAGTTCGCCAATTCATATCTGAATGGCCAGACGGTGTATACAAAGGAGAAACTTTCCTTGATGATGATGGATTTGATTCAAAAATGATTCCTATTCATGCCGAAGTCACAATTAAAGATGATACAATGAAGATTGATTTAAGCAAATCATCTCCTCAAGTAACAGGGTTTATAAATAGTGTTTACGCAAACACTAGATCAGTTGCTCACGCTGCAATAATGTACCTAGCTCCTTATGATATCGCAAAAAATGAAGGATCCATGGGACCTTTAAGTGTTATTGCTCCAAAAGGACTAATTGTAAACGCAAATCCGCCAGCTCCTGTTTGTATGAGTACCAATCATTGTGGGGAAGAGATAATAGAAGCAGTATTTAAAGCTTTAGCAAATGCTGTACCACTAGCTGTTAATTCAGGGTTTTCTCGAAGAATGAGATATGCCATTACAGGTACAGATCCTCGTACAGGGAAATATTTTATATGGCATTATTTTATGGGACGAGGCGGAGGAGGTGCGTCATCAGGTAATGACGGATGGACGTGCGTGGGAGAGGTTAATGTAGCAGGAGGTATCAGGGCTCCAAGCGTAGAAATCACAGAAGAACGATTCCCGCTCTTTGTCGTAAGCCATGAATTGCGTCCAGATTCTGCCGGAAATGGGCAATGGAGAGGCGGGCTTGGAGCTGTGTGCGAAATAATATACGATGGTAAAAGTAAAGGTACTATGAATACTGCTGGGGATGGGATGATAGTTCCTCCTTTTGGTTTGTTTGGTGGCTCAGAAGGTCTTCCTCACAGATATAGTATAGTATCAAACGGTACCGAAAGAGTACTAAAATCTAAAGAAACAGAAGTTACTGTTTTGCCAGGCGATCGAATAATTGCTCTTTCATCTGGAGGCGGGGGTTATGGGAATTCTAAAAAACGCGATAAAAATTCCATTGAATGGGATAAGAAAAATGGATATTTATCATAAGAATAATGATATATGAAAAGTTTAAAATTACATAAGAATAATTTATTTATGTAATTCCACACATTTATTTGTG
>DCMX01000178.1 GCA_002321855.1 Fidelibacterota bacterium UBA1611
CGTTTCCGTTATGATCAATTAATGAAAATAGGGTGGAAGGTCATGCTTCCGTTAGCACTCTTTAATATTTTCATCACGGCCGGCTATCTCACTATAAAGGCGGTGGTCTGATGGGTATAGTAACTAAATCTTATGAACCGACATTCTGGGATAAACTTTATTTTCCAGCATTGATCAAAGGTTTAGTGGTAACTCTTAGGTATTTCTTCAAAAGAAAGATAACCATCCAATATCCAGAAGAAAAGTATGTTCCGCCAGATGGATACCGTGGACTTCACCGCCTGAACAAGTATTCCGATGGTCGTATCCGCTGTGTTGCCTGCGAAATGTGTTCTGCCGCCTGTCCCGCGGACTGTATTGAAATTGTTCCAGGTCCTGCTCCATGGGAGGGAGGGAAAGAACGATACCCGGTCAAGTTCGAGATCGATCTTTTGAAATGTATTTTCTGCGGTTTTTGTGAAATGGCCTGTCCTGAAGAGGCCATTGAGTTAACAGAGATCTACGACTTTTCCGATTATTCCAGAGATGATCTTCTTATAGATAGGGACGGACTGTTAGAAGTATATGAGTTGACCAAGAACAAGAACTATTATTCTCGGGCAAAGAAAAGTGAAAGGTCCGAGACACAATAACTCAGTAGTTATCATTTAATAAATACTATGTCGCTATCTCTCATATTCTATATTGCTGCTTTCATCGCAGTAGTATCGGCCATTTTTGTGGTACTTAATAAGAATGCTGTCTATAGTGCTATCTTACTGGTACTTTGTTTTTTCTCATTGGCAATGATATACCTTCTATTGGAAGCATATTTTCTCGCTGTACTTGAGATATTCATTTATGCTGGCGCTATCATGGTCCTGTTTTTATTTGTTGTCATGCTTCTCAATCTGGGGCGGGAAAAGGCTCTACCACATTTTATGCGGTTACAGCGATCGTTATCTCTAATGTTAGTTATCCTATTCTTTTTTGGGGTTTCCCTGATAATGTTAAGTGGTGCCGGAGATCTGCACCAGCCAGTAACAAAGTTCTCAAAAGGGAGTGTGTATTCACTTGGGGAGGCCCTTTTTACCAAGTTTCTTCTTCCCTTTGAGGTTGCATCTTTGCTCTTGCTTGTTGCACTGATCGGTACGGTCTACCTGGCAAAGAAGAAGATCTAATGATAGTACCCTTAGAACATGTTATCGCACTGAGTCTTGCACTTTTTTCCATCGGTGTTCTGGGTGTTCTATTCAGGCGGAATGCGATCACGATCTTTATGTCCATTGAACTGATGCTAAATGCGGTCAACCTATCTTTGGTCGGTTTCTCCAGATATTACGATAGCGTAGATGGACAGGTCTTTGTTTTTCTGGTGATGACCTTGGCCGCGGCAGAAGTGGCAGTAGGGCTCGCGATCATTATTGCTCTTTACCGAAATCGTCAGACCGTTAATATCGATGAGATCAACTTAATGAAGAATTGATGGAAACCATTATATCCATAAAGCCTTTACTTGCAGTTCTTGTGTCTTCTGTGGGCGCTATATTTATTCTGTATTATAGAGAGAACCCCAACCTTCGGGAATCGTGTTCTATAATCGCTGGTATATTGAAACTGCTGATCGTGTTATCCATGGTTCAAACAGTGGTCTATGATAATAATATAATTGAGTATTCAGTGTTCTCTCTTATACCGGGTGTTGATATCAGTTTTAGGGTCGATTCGTTTGGTCTTTTATTCGCAATTGGAGCTTCGATATTATGGATAGCAACATCCTTTTATTCGATCGGTTATATGCGCTCGACCAAAGAAAGGTCACAGACCCGATACTACACCTGTTTTGCAGTTTCCCTTTCCATGACACTGGGTGTCGCATTCTCGGCAAACCTTTTTACAATGTTCTTATTCTATGAAGGTTTGACCCTTATCACCTATCCGCTCGTTGCTCATAAGGATACACCTGAGGCAAAACAAGGTGCCAGAAAATATGTTATTTACCTTCTCGGCACCGCAAAGGCTTTCATAGTTGCCGCTATCATCCTTACATATAATCTTGCGGGAACTCTCGAGTTCTCAAGATCAGGAATATTCCCGGCAATGGTTCAATCCACCAGTCCCGGCCTTCTTTATCTGATATTCACACTCTTTCTTTTCGGGTTCGCCAAGTGTGCTATAATGCCATTTCACAGCTGGTTGCCTGCAGCTATGGTAGCTCCAACACCTGTGAGCGCACTGTTGCATGCTGTTGCGGTTGTCAAGACAGGTGTTTTTACAGTATTACGTGTTATACTATTCATTTTTGGGACTGACCTTATGATGCAGATAGGTGCGGATGTTTTTGCGATCACATTCGCATCATTGACCATTATTATTGCGTCTCTAATGGCTCTAAGCAGGGATAACCTGAAAGCGCGCCTGGCCTTCTCAACGATAAGCCAGCTCTCATACATTATTCTGGGTGCTGCCTTATTGACACCGAGTGCGATTATAGGAGGGATCATACACATCACGAACCATGCCTTTTCAAAGATCACATTATTCTTCTGTGCTGGTTCGATCTATGTTTCATCCCACAAGACAGAGATCAGTCAGTTGAACGGTATAGGGAAAAAAATGCCTTGGACAATGGTTGCATTTGCGATTGCCACACTTAGTATGATCGGTGTACCGCCAGTGTCTGGTTTTATCACTAAGTGGTACCTGGTGATCGGTTCAATGGAAAGACACAGTGTGGCTGTCCTTACTGTTCTATTGGCGAGTTCGTTTCTCAATGCGGCATATTTTGTGCCGATAGTTTATAAGGCGTTCTTTAAAAAAGAGGATACGGATTCTATAGATAATAGGATCGGTGTCCAAGAAAACGATGCTGTTAAAGAGATCCCATTCATGGTGGTCCCGCTTACGCTGACCGCGATCGTGAGCATACTTTTAGGCCTGTATCCTGATTTTATAGTGCAAATAGCTGAGAGTGTTAGCCGATGAGACTGATCGATATCATTGAAAGACTCCGTACCAGAATGGTAAAGAGGATCGCCTATTGTATATTGGTTTTACTTATTCTTGTGGATTTTATTATCCCGAGGCATGAGATTCATTTTTTTGGGGACACTATACCTGGGTTCTGGTCATTATTTGGGTTCATCTCATGTGTGATCATTATTGTGGTCTCCAAATGGATAGGTCACCACTGGCTCATGAAGGATGATGGATATTATGATCAGTGAGATCATAGATATTGAATTTTTTCATCCGTCAGCATTCTATATAATAGGAGGGCTTCTAATACCCTTTCTTAGAGGGCGGGTAAGACAGGGTTATATGCTTCTGGTATCATTTCTTGCCTTCTTTGCTGTGATAAAAATGCCCTATGGTGTACATGGTGTTCATGAATTCCTTAGTTGGGAGCTGACCTTTGGAAATGTCGATAAACTGAGCAAGGTGTTCGCGTATATCTTCACCATAATGGGTGTGATAGGGGTGGTCTATTCTTTCCATGTGAAGAATAATGGTGAACACTTGTCTGCCTTTTACTATGTTGGAGGATCGTTGGGTGTAACATTCGCTGGCGATTTTCTTACTTTATTCATTTTCTGGGAGATAATGGCATTCTCTTCAGTGTTTCTTATCTGGTACAGAAATATTCCATCTTCAGTTGATTCAGGTTTCAGGTATCTGCTATGGCACGTGGTCGGTGGTCTTATCCTATTCTCTGGAATAATGCTTCATTATTCAGAAAGTGGCGATCTCTCGATACAGTATTTGCCTTTTCATGGCTGGTGGCCAACAGATATTAGTAGTTTGGGATATTTTCTGATCATGATCGGGTTCATTCTTAATGCTGCGGTACCTCCTTTTGGTGCATGGCTCCCCGATTCCTATCCGGCCGCTACTGTCACGGGCGCAGTATTCATGAGTGCATTTACTACCAAGACCGCTGTCTATGCATTGATACGAGTCTGTGCTGGGTCAGAGATACTTATTGTCTTGGGAGTTATCATGGCGATCTATGGTGTGGTCTATGCGGTACTGGAGAATGATGTCAGGAGGCTTCTCGCATACCACATTATCAGCCAGGTAGGCTATATGGTAGCAGGTACTGGATTAGGTACCCAGATGGCCATAAACGGTGTGGTCGCACATGCTTTTTGTCACATTCTTTATAAATCTCTCCTGTTCATGGGAACTGGTTCGGTCCTTTATGTAACGGGCACCGCAAAGCTTTCGGAGCTTGGTGGTCTTTATAGGACCATGCCCAGGACCATGGTTTACACAATAATTGGGGGTCTTGCCATATCTGCGTTTCCCTTGTTCAGTGGATTTGTCAGTAAGTCCATGACGGTGGCAGCGTTTGGTGAAGAACATATCATGTGGGCGTTCCTTGGTCTGATGCTGGCTTCTGCCGGCACATTTCTTCATACTGGTTTAAAGGTCCCGTATTTTATCTGGTTTGGGAAAGACAAAGGCATTAAAGCGCAGGAGCCCCCTTGGAACATGGAACTTGCCATGATAATAGGTTCGGTCTTCTGTATCGGTCTGGGGATATTTTATAATTATCTCTATGCACTTCTTCCATATCCGGTCCATTTTGAACCTTACACGGCATACCATACCTGGGAGACCCTGCAATTATTATTATTTACACAGCTTGGTTTCTTCCTTTTGATCAAAAAGCTTTGGTGTGAGGACACTATCAGTATTGATACAGACTGGTTTCCGAGAAAGGGTGCAAGGACCCTTATGTGGTTTGTGAACAAACCACTCGCTATGCTGGAGTATAATTTTGTTGGGGAGATCTACGAGTTTATCATTCAAAAACCGATCATGCGCGCTGCTGAGTTTTTCAGGTGGGTAGACACAGTTATAGTTGATGGATTTTTCAGTGGAGTCGCAGAGCTGATTCTGCGCTGGAGCAGGCAACTTCAGGCTGTACAAAGTGGTCAGATACAACAATATGCAATGATAATGGTTGGAGGCGTTATTGTCCTGATACTTATCACTGTAATATTACCATAAATATGAGTAATGGGAGAAATTATCAATAATATCGATTATCCGATACTTTCAATAACCACTTTTGTCCCTGTGGTAGGAGCTATTCTAATATTATTTATTAGAAATAATAGACTGGTCAAATGGGTTGCTCTTTCTACTACGGTCTTGACATTCATTGTTTCATTACCCATTTACAAACATTTTGATAAATCGACCTACGAAATGCAGTTTGTTGAGATTCATCCGTGGGTCCCAGCATGGAATATCGACTATAAGGTCGGTGTCGATGGTATTAGTGTACTATTCATAATTCTTGTCGCGATCCTAAGCATACTCTGCGTGACCGTATCCTGGAAGGCAATAGAGCATAAAACAAAAGAGTTTTTTGTATCTCTTTTGATAATGGAGACCGCAATGATAGGGGTTTTCATTTCTCTAAATATTTTTCTTTTTTATCTTTTCTGGGAGCTGACACTGATACCTATGTTCCTATTGATAGGGATCTGGGGTGGCGCGAATAGAATTTACGCTACGGTAAAATTCGTACTTTTCACATTGGCCGGAAGTGTTTTCATGCTTGTCGGTATAATCGTGCTTTATTATGCGGGTGGAAAGACATTTGATATTCTTGCGCTTTCAAGTAAAAGTTATTCGTCCGGACTTCAACTATGGTTATTCTTGGCATTCTTTGCAGCATTTGCGGTAAAGATGCCGATGTTCCCCATACATACCTGGCTTCCAGATGCTCATACGGAAGCACCCACTGCAGGAAGTGTTATACTTGCAGGTATCCTGCTTAAGATGGGAGCCTATGGTTTTTTAAGATTCTCAATTCCCATGTTCCCATTCGCGGCGAAAGTACTTTTTCTCCCCATGCTTGCACTCTCAGTAACTGCGGTGATCTACGGTGCTTACGTTACTTTGACCCAGAAGGACATGAAAAGATTGATAGCCTATTCAAGTGTTAGCCATATGGGCTTCGTTACACTTGGGATCTTTAGTCTTAACCAAAATGGTGTCGAGGGTGGGCTGTTGCAGATGATAAATCACGGTATAATAACTGGTGCACTTTTCCTATGTATTGGTATGGTCTACGAGAGGACCCACACTAGAATGATCGATGATTATGGGGGGCTTGTTAAAAGTGTTCCGAAATTTGTGGTATTTTTCACACTTTTCACATTAGCAGCTATTGGTTTCCCAGGTATGAATGCTTTTGTTGGGGA
>DCMX01000045.1 GCA_002321855.1 Fidelibacterota bacterium UBA1611
CATCCTGATGATCGGTCTCATCACACTATTTGATCTCTGGACCTATCACTCTCAAGGATATCTCCCGTGTAAATGCTATAAGTGTTTCCTTATGAAGAAGATTATACAATAGAATGAGAAGATCTATAATCATCTTTTCTCTGTTTTGGTCACTGGTCACAGCTCAATCACGGGAGTATATCGATTTCCAGGTATTAGTTAATGACAACCCGTATTCGGCGAATATATTCATCCATTCGATGTCCATGGATAGTAGGTATATGGCCGTGATCGATCCAGCTCTCAACATAGCATGGTATATAAATAGTGGTCCTTTAGGCTTGGATTTTAAAGTGAATCAGGAGCTATTATCTTATTTTCACAAGCCCGGCCAGTTTTGGATCCTAATGAATGAATTTATGATAGAGACCGATACGCTGGAATGTGCAGGTCAGTATCTAGCTGATTACCATGATATCCAGATCTTGGACAACGGGGGTTATTTGTTACAGACCTTTGATTCAATATTGGTTGATATGAGTACAGTATTAGAAGGTGGAGATACGAGTGCGATGGTCCACCTATTGATCATTCAGGAGTTTGACTCTATCCATAGTCTGATATTTGAATGGAATGCATGGGACCATTTAGATATCGCAGATTATACTAACCTTGACCTTACACAAAATAAAATTGTCTGGATGCACGGTAATAGTATCGAGATCGATATTGATGAGAATATTCTGATATCAAACAGAAGAAGCAGTGAAGTGATCAAGATCGATAGATACAGTGGTGCTGTGATATGGCGAATGGGTGGCCCGAAAAATGAATTCTTATTCATGGATGATCCTTTTTTAGGATTTAGTAAACAGCATGATGTGAGAAGAATAGATAATGGGAATATCACATTATTTGATAATGGGAATCTTCATGATCCACCATTATCTCGAGCAGTGGAGTATGAAATTGATGAAGATGAAAGGATAGTGACACTTGTTTGGGATTATGAACATCCCGATGGTTATGTTGGCCTGGCAATGGGAAGTGTTCAGAGGCTTCCAAATCAAAATACACTTATCAATTGGGGGTCCATATCTGACCAAGGAGCTATTATTACGGAAGTAGATCATAATAAGAATATTGTTCTCGAAATACAGTATCCATCCCAGTATCATAGTTATAAGGTCAGGAAGAGTCAGTGGGAGTTCGCAACCAATCTTCTTGTTGGAGACACCAACATGGATAATATGGTCGATATCATGGACCTCAATTATATTGTTGATCATTCATTATCCGATGATATTGAGATGGATATGTTCCATCTTTTCAGATTTGATTTGAACAAGGACAGAATATTTGATGAAACTGATATCGTTCAAATAGTAGAGAATATCTTGTTTGACTAATAGAACTTTATCATTCAGAACTTTTCGTATTCTTAGCATTGATACGTATTTTTGATTTATTGATACAATTGTATTAGTGTTATTATTTTGGGATCTTATTTGTTGTCAATCAGCAGATATATAGGGGGAACATCATGGCAGATAAATTAGAATTTGAATGGAGTGATCTTAAGACCATTCCAAATATGCTCAGTATCAGCAGGCTTATTCTGATACCGGTTCTTGTTGTTCCTTTTGTGATGGAGGATGAGTCCTTGGCCAAGATCATTTCCCTGGTCATGTTCATCATTATTGGCCTTACAGATAAACTTGATGGTGTGATGGCAAGGAGGTTGAATCAGAACAGTCGACTGGGTGCTAAACTCGATACTATTGCCGATTATGTATTCTATCCTAGATCTCACTATGGCTATACCGTTTCGCACGACATGTGGCTGACGGATGGTGGTACTGGATATATCTGTTAATGGCATTGTTTCTGGTCAAAACGATATTAGGTCGAATAAAATTCGGTTCAATGCCACCAGTACATACTATAAGCGATAAGGCTTTCGCTGCTACTCTATATTTTTTCATGATCATTGCTGTACCATGGCCGGACCCGGCAGCGATAATTTTCCCGATCATAATGACGATCGGTTATTTGAATCAGAACGAGGAGTCGACCATGTTCATAACAAATGACCATGTTGATGAGAATACTCGTTCTATATTCAAAGATCTAAAAGGGCCATTTCAATATAAATAGAAACGATACTCTACATTAATTTTTCTGGATCTTATAATGAAATGTAACAAATAATTGATTAATAGAATTAATATATAGAATTATTTTACTTATAATAATAATTCAGTCTGATTTAATTTCGGTGAATAAATAAGGAGATATCATGAGACTAACGATTCAAATCCTATTCATATCCAGCCTGCTGTTTGCTGGTGACAACACTGCAAAAGTCAAAGTGACAGGTATGATGTGCAGTTATTCTTGTGTTAGTAAGGTCAATTCGGTGATAAATGATATTGATGGTGTTAAAAGTTGTAGTGTGGATTTCAACAAAGGGGAAGCCACAGTGATCTATGATGATGACAAGGTAGGATCCAAGGAAATTGTCAATGTTCTTACTGAGAAGACCGATTATAAGGTCACTGAAATGGCTAATGATAATAGATCTAAAAAAAGAGCTAAAGAAAACACTATTTGAACATCGTTCAGTATTAGAATAATTCTTTTCACGATCACAGTAGTACTACTGTCGGGTAATCCTGGATTCTCCCAAACATCCAGAAGGAATACCCAGTCAAAGAAATCGGTAAATAAACAGACCGTAAGATCAGTAGCAGCTGATAAACATGTCACTATTGACCGGAGTAACAAGCAGTTGAAGACCAATACTACATTGGGTATGTTCCGAGGAAGACCTAATAAAACAAATCGCCATAACTATTTTGGCGATCAGGATAGATCAAATGGAGATGTTAGTGATAGTTCCCAGGACGAGCCTAAATCGACTCAACCATTAAAGAAAAAAAAGAGTCTTTGGGAAAAGTTCAAATTTTTACAGAATGAATGATACAATAAAAAGCCTCATCATTGATGGGGCTTTTTTATTACTATATCCAAAATACTATTTTTTTGTACTGATATTATTTAACACAGGTAAAGACTTATGTAAGCCATCAGAGATCTTCATCAATACTGATCTTGATGTTCAGCCTTGTCTCGATCAGCTTGGCTATTTCCATTTCTGATGTCATAACGATACCATCTGCTTCTATCAGATCAGCTATCTTTGGTCCCATAGAGTTTATCTGTTCTGGCGAGAGTAAAGTATTTATACGATCAAGCAATCGCACCAGATAATCAGACCTGTCGGATGATGTTTGTCCGCTTAGGACCTGGTATGATTCATTCAGAAAATTCTCTGCCCTGTCCATAGAAAGTTCAGGAAACAATTCTGCAATGGACCTTGACCATGATATCCGTTCCTCATAGTTTGCATCCTGATCAACAAGCTGTATAGCCGCAAATAAATGTGTTACGGATTCCAATGGTGACATATCCTCAGGTTGGTTGATTATCGGTCCCTTTTTATTATTTAATAGACCCATCTGATCATTTGTCCCATTCTTCTGGTGTTAGGGTTTTCATGCTCAGTGCATGTATATCGTGGCTCATTAGTTCTCCCATAGCGGTATAGACCATACGATGACGTTCCAATAATGATTTATTCTCAAAATCATTGGATACGATCACTGCCTCAAGGTGAAATCCCCCCTCATGCTGTTTGTGGCCTAAATGCCGACCCGTAAAATCTTTTATCTCAAGGTGAGCAAGGTCAAGAGCATCTGAGAGCCTTTTCTTTACTTGGTTCTCGATCGTCATTGAATTTTCCATTTAAATGATTGAATTTCTTAGTATGGTAGACCCGAACTTATTTCGATTGACCAAGAAAGATAAAGAGCATTATCGTAAATTGATCGAAAAGATCGATCTAAAAGTAATGCCTTCTATCATGAAAATGCTTGGTCCGAAGTTAGAGAGAATGTTATCCTCGAATCTAAGTGAGATCGAGCTCCGATTAGTCCAAAATATCTCTGTGTTGGTTGGAATACTACAGACCTACCCTAATCTGACCGAGTCAATTCAAAAGAGAATTCTTTTTTCTATCTCGTATTTTTGTGATGAAGATGATGAGATACCTGATATCATACCTGGATTAGGGTACTTGGATGATGCTAAGGTAGCTGAGTGGATCATAGAATCTATTAGTGATGAAATGCCAGAGCTATCTCTGGCCTGAGCTACTTTTGATTGGAAGAAGTGGTGCTCCAATTATCCAGGTCTTCCTCAGAGAATTGCCATTTACAGATATAGCACCACCAGGGTTTACCAGAATAGCTTGGGTCATTCTCTGAGAGTTCAAGTGTTCCCTGACATTTTGGACATTCACGCTCCGCTCCATCCTCTGGCCACGCATAATCAGGGTGATATTTTAGTCCTTCTTCAAATGTATGATGTTTCACGGTAGCAGGAAGTTACGGTCCAAATATGCTTTGACGAATATCAATTTAAGTGATCTGGAATAGAAGGAATACGATCATGCTGATTATTGATACCGCAGTCATTCTTCTTACAGTATGTTGTTTATCCAAGGTCTCTGTTTCTGAGATATAATGATCGTGGAATAAGAAAACTTCCAAAGTGTCATTAGGGGATACGTAAACACGCTTGTATGCATCGGTCAGATTCTCTTCTATGTATCTTTTAGTTAGATCGGGGGGTAGATAACTGACCAAGTGAAAACCAGGAAGTACCGGAATTGGATTGTTCAATGGATGCTTTCCCACAAAAACACCATCAATATAAAAGGGTACCTCCATGCTATCAGTTTTGAGGTCCACGAAACCGAATTTAGCCATATCATCCTTCTGTTGTGCATGAACGATACTGATAGATCCATTGATCAAGAATAGTATGATAAATATCCTGTACATCTATCACAAATTATTTTTGTCTTAACATTTAATCAAATAAGTAAATTTATATTAACACCATGATAAAATCTCGAAGCTTCAATGGTACTTTACTTCTCTTGGTCAGCATTGTTTGGATATCCTGTGCTTATTTCAATACGTATTATAATGCTGAAAAATATTTTAATGATGCAGATAAATTACGGTTGGAGAAGGAAGGTAAATCCATTCCCCTATCTGCTTTGGATAAATATGGAAAGACAATTCAAAAATGTCAAAAGGTACTTAAAGAATATCCTGAATCAGAGTTGCGAATTAATGCCATATTGCTGATGGCCAAGGCCCGGTACTATAGGCGGGAGTATGACGATGCCTTGATGGACCTACGGATCGTCAATGAGAAGGGTGATGAAGACCAGGTCGCTGAAGCCCAGTACTGGATTGCGTTATGCAAGTGGAAAAAAGGAACCATCCAGCCAGCTATTGATGAACTGACTCTCTTGATCAAGAATACAGAGATAAAAGACCTACAGGCAATGTGCCATCTTTCGCTTGCCGAGATCGCTGAAGAATTGAAAGATGAAGAATCAATACTATACCATCTGGAAACAGGTGCGGATCTTATGCGTGACCGTGCCCAAAGAGGAGTCATATATGGCAAGCTGGCGGAATTTGCTTTTCAGAATGATAATTATGATGTTGCCATAACTACCTATAATAAAGTAATAAAGAATTCATTATCTAAAGAAAAGGTTGAATACTCGCATCTACAGGTCCTGAGAATTTTACGTATGCAGGGCAATTATCGAGCTTCCGCTAGAAAGATAAAAGCCATGCTCACTGATGACAAGTTCAAGAATATTGCAGGTAACCTAGAGCTTGAACTGGTACAGCATTATATGGCCCAAAATGAGATAGAAGAAGCTATCAGCAGATTAGAGACCATAATAAATGATTACCAACGTACTAAAGCTTCTGCGGAAGCCTATTTTCTTTTAGGACAGATTCATATAACTGAAAAATGGGAACCTGTGAAAGCAAAGGAATATTTCGATCTTGTAAAGAAAGAGTATGGGAAATCTATTTATAAGCCTGTGGCGAATAACCGAAGTACATCAATTGAATCTTATTTAGAATCAAAGAAGCAACTGGAATTATATCTTGAGACATCCACAATGGATAGTACACTTACAACAGAAGCAGACTCTGGTGGGACGAAGAATTCGGTGATCCTGCCTGAAAAAAGCCATCAAGAGATCCTTTATCATTTAGGCGACCTGGAAACATTCAGTTTTGATCATTTCGATGAGGGAGTTGCTTATTTTAAGAATATTCTTGACCAAGAGCCTACATCCCAGTTCTACCCCAAAGCCCTTTTTACTCTTTCTCTTATATTTGCTCAGAAAGGGGATTCAGCCTCAAGCCGTGGGTATAGTGAGCGATTGATATCTGAATTTCCTGGTTCGGACTATGTATCCTATGTGAACCGGAAGAATAATAGTGATACATCTGTCAGGCGTCCTATCGAATCAATTTACGAAAGAGCAGAGTTGTTATGGCCAGATGATCCATTAACATCACTGGGATACTATAAAGATGTTATCGCTGCGGATTCTCTGAGTGAGCTTTCTGCATCAGCGGCATTCTTTCTTGGCTATCACTACGATATTACCTATACTATTTCGGACAGTGCTTTAAAATATTACCAATGGTTGAAAAAGTATCACCCTAGGTCTGACCAGGCAGCAAAGGCGCAAGCTCGTATATCTTCTCTCCAGTTAGCGCTTTCATCTATCATACCTGATACATCACTGAGTGGGCAATGAGGAAGTATTTTTGAGAACCTGGATCTTCTCTTTTGTCTACCGTTTTGTTCGATCCATCACCCGTTTATTATTTAGGATTGGCCAGTGGACCAGTGGTAGAGAAGGTGATATCGAATCTATCGTGCAATTTGGGGATAGAAATCTTTATAGGACTGATAGATGGTTAGGAAGGTTAGCCTTCCAATATACCATACCAGCAAGTATAGAATATGAACTATATGATCTTCGCTTTAAATCTCCTCTGATTGGTGCGTCATTTAAATCAGACCTGAATATACTTGAGATCTGGCTGAAGATGGGGTTAGGGGGGATAACCCATAAAACTATCATGCATAAGGAGAGGAAAGGCAATCAGCGTCCCAGATTACAGCAGGTACGTATCGATCGGCAACAGGCTCTTATCAATTCCATTGGACTTCCCGGTATGGGGGTCGATAGGTTTTCTAAAACACTACCAGGATCTGTTCTCTGGGATCACAAACGACCTATCGGGATCAGTATCGGGGGAGAAGATGTAGAAGAATATTATTCCAACTTTCTTAAAATAGAATCTGAGCTAAAGCATAATGATTTATCCTGTTATTTCTATGAGCTAAATATAAGCTGTCCAAACACAGATACTGGTATGGCCATAGGGGATAGCACAAATGAACTTGAGACCATGTTGAATCGGATAAGGCCGGAAACGTCTGTACCATTAGGTGTGAAGGTCTCACCAGACTGGAATGATGACCAATTATACCGGATCGGGGAGATCGTTCGATCTTATTCTGAAATGTTCATTAATTCCGGTAATACGAGATTTGTTCGTTCCGTTGATTTTGATCTTAAAGAAGGTTCTATGCCAAGAGGTGGAGGTGGTCTTAGCGGTGGACCTCTTTTACCACGTACACTTGGAATGATCCGTATTTTTAGAGATATAGGTATTCCACTTATGGCCACAGGTGGTATCTCTACCGTGCACCATGTTAGAGCTGCAAAGGAAGCAGGAGCGGTACTTTTTGGATTAGCAACAGCTTTGATCATGGATCCTTATTGTGTACCTCGTATTAACTGTGGATTAGCAAGGTCATAATGTTCACGGTTGCACTTTTTGAGCCTCAGATACCTCCTAATACCGGTAGTATTGCGCGACTGTGCGGTGCAGCTTACGTTAAACTAGATATTGTTGGGGAACTGGGCTTTGATCTATCAGATAAACAAATGCTGCGTGCTGGACTTGATTACTGGAAATATATAGATTGGGAATATCACCCGGATCTGAATGAATATTGCGAAACCATGGTACAAAAAGCAAATTTCCATCTTTTCACCACAAAAGCAAGTATGCCATATACATCAAGAAAGTTCAGAAAGAATGATTATCTTGTCTTCGGAAGTGAAACTACTGGTATATCAGAAGATTTTCTTAGATCTCAATGGGATAGGGCTTGTACGATACCTATAATGAATAAGCATATACGTAGCTTGAACCTTGCTACAAGCGTGGGTATAGTCTTATACGAAGCAATAAGGCAGGTAAATGGGAAATAGGTTTATTGTATTCATACTGCTTTCTATTATGGCGTGTTCCAGTGCACCTCGATATGCTCAGGGAAGCTCACATTCAACACCAGCTCGGTCATCGAAAATAATAAGGAAAGGTTCTAAGAACGTTAAGCACAAGAAGCTGATGATCGGTATTAGCTCATACTATGCCGAAGATTTCCATGGTAAACTCACTGCAAATGGAGAGGTCTATGATATGTATGGGCTAACAGCAGCTCATAAGACACTACCACTCAATACCATAGTCAGGGTCACCAATCTCGATAATGAAAAATCCCTTATACTCAGAATTAATGATCGCGGGCCATATGTAAAAGGTCGTATTTTGGATTGCTCATATGGAGCAGCGAAAAAGCTTGGCTTTCTGTCAAATGGTACAACACAGGTCAGGGTCGAAGTGATCGAATGGGGTGATGGTGAGTACATGCACCATAAGAAATAGAATGATGAAGAGATCTTATCTTATTGTTAATCCACACGGTGGTCTAAAAAAAGGTTTGAATATCCTTGAGAAGGTGAAACCTATCTTCGAGGAAGGTGATGTTGAGCTTAATATACTTGAGACCAAATATGCTGGTCATGCGCGCGACTATGCTAATGAAATAGATTTTAACGGTTATGATGCTTTATGTGCTATTGGCGGAGACGGTACCATGCATGAAATTATCAATGGTATGCTCACCAGGGATGATGGAAAACAACTTCCCATCGGTCTCGTGACAGGAGGGACCGGGAACTCTTTTATGCATGATATGGAATGTCTCAATCCAAGAAATGCTGCACGAAGAATACTTACCGGGCGTCTTAGACCACTTGATATAGCTAAGGTCGATGCCAACGGTGAAATAATTTTTGCTTTCACGATGGTAGGTTGGGGAATGGCAACTGATATAACAGAGTCAGCTGAGAATATGCGATGGTTGGGTGGACAGCGCTATAATGTTGCTTCGATCATAGAAGTGATGAAAAATCGAAAGCGGGTATCAAAATTGATCTTGGATGGAAGCACGGTTATTGATGATTATAGCTTTATTATAGCCTGTAATACAATTCACGTTGGGAAGGGTATGCAAATGGCTCCACTTGCACAGATAAATGATGGGCTCATTGATCTGATCATTGCTAAAAAGGCCGGTCGATTAAAACTATTATCTCTCTTTCCACGATTATTCAATGGCTCACACATTAGTGATCCATTATGTGAATATCGTCAAGTAAAGGAATTTTCTATCGTTCCTTTGGATGATAACATTTTGAATATTGATGGTGAAATAAATATAGACAGGATCAATATTGGAAATACTCCGATACACGTTAAGGTTTTGGAGAAAGAGATCAATGTATTAGTGTGATCAATGATTGATCTGAAAATAGATCACACGGAAAATATATGAAGGAATTACAAGGTAGAAAATTCGTTCTATTCTTTGGGATTCCGTTTGGGGTCATCTGTATACTGCTGGGTAATCCTTATTTTGCGATTGTCTCGCTTATCATAATGATAATTGGGATTGATGAATTTTATAAATTAAGTGTTTCCAAAGGCGCATACCCTGACAGGTATTTCGGATTTCTAATGACCATATTTATTGCACTGGTCTATTACTTAAAACTGAGTATAGGTGATGATATTATTTTTGGATCTTTATGTATCTTCGTCGTCATGGGTATCTTGAATGAGCTGTTTCAGGAAAAGAGGAATGCATTATTGAATATCTCGACTACTTTTGCAGGAATATTATATGTACCTGTCCTCTTAGGAACTGTTATAGCGCTCCGGGAATATGACCAGATGAATGGGACATATATCGTTCTTGCATTATTTATTTCTATATGGGCATGTGATACAGCCGCATTCTTTTGTGGAACATGGTGGGGAAGAACGAAGATCTTCCCCAGAGTGAGCCCTAAGAAGACCTGGGTTGGTTCTATCTCAGGACTATTAGCATCTGTTTTTGTTTTTGCTGTATTCAGTAGGATCGAGCTTTTAGGGGTAAATCTTGGATTCATAGGTGCATTGGTTCTTGGTTGTATATCTGGACTTTTTGGTCAAGTAGGAGATTTTGCAGAATCACTCATGAAACGTGACGCTGGGGTGAAGGATTCTGGATCAATATTAAAAGCGCATGGCGGTGTTTTAGATCGTTTTGATTCCTTGATATTCGCTGCACCTATGATCTATTTTTCCGTCAATTTTCTTACGAAGAACTGATCATTTTGGTATTCATATATTTCTGATCCATTGACTCTGTGAAAGATAAACTAAAACACGCTTTTTATATTGGGAAAAGTGAAGACTTTGACCCTACAGAAGAACAAAAGATCATTGTTGACAAGGTCTGTCACGAAGTAGTGAAGCGTCACATGGTCCTTCCTGCAACTGTATTACTGGAAACCTTTCGTCCATTGAACTATATAGGTTCTCAGATAATGAATTTTTTTCAACCGATGGTTACTGCTGTACTTCCTGGTGATGGTTATAACGATTTCAGTCAATTTCTGGAGCAAAGAGGTAGTGTGGATTATCTTTGTCGCCGTATAAATGAAATTGAAGATGATAGTCAAATCTCATCAAAGGATTCAAGTATCTCTGATATTTAGAAACTGCCAAAATAAGACAGAATAAATTATTTAATTAAAAATGAAAAATATCGATTTGGATAGAATCAATATTATTCTGGCCACAGATTGTGGTAGTACTACTACCAAAGCGATCCTGATCCAGAAAATCGATGGGCAGTTTAGGCAAACCCACCGTGGAGAAGCTCCAACGACCGTTGAAGAACCATTCGCAGATGTGACTGTCGGAGTGGTGAATTCTGTTACAGAAGTATCAGAATTGGCTGGAAGACGATTAGTAAGCGATGAAATGAAGATTATCACACCGGCAAATGGTGACGATGGGTGTGACATCTATATTTCTACTTCCAGCGCAGGTGGTGGTTTACAAATGATGGTTGCAGGTGTGATCCGGGAAATGACGGCAGCGAGTGCAAAGCGAGCTGCACTAGGTGCGGGTGCAATTGTAATGGATGTTATAGCCTCTAACGACAAAAGACAACCCCATGAGCAGATCCAGCGTATTCGTGAACTACGTCCTGATATGATTTTATTGTCCGGCGGTACGGATGGTGGGACAAAGACACATGTTGTACAGATCGCAGAATTGATAGCACCAGCCAAACCACAGCCAAGGTTCGGGGCACAATACCAGTTACCGATCATATATGCAGGGAATAAGGAAGCCACCTCCAATATGAAAGAATTATTCAAAAATGAGTTTGAACTTTCTATTGTAAATAATCTCCGTCCAACAATGGAGCAAGAGAACCTCGGTCCAGCACGTGATGCGATCCATGATCTTTTTCTAGAACATGTGATGGCTCACGCGCCAGGCTACAATCACCTGATCGAATGGGCTGATGCACCTATCATGCCGACACCAGGAGCAGTAGGAAATATTCTGAAAACTATCGCGGAAAAGCATAATATCAATGTTGTTGGTGTGGATATAGGTGGTGCCACCACAGATATTTTCAGTGTATTTGACGGAACCTTCAATCGTACCGTGAGCGCTAACCTGGGAATGAGCTATTCCATATCCAATGTTTGTGCAGAAGCTACCATGCCTAATATCATAAGATGGATGCACATGGAAATGGATGAAAGAGAATTGCGTAACCGCGTCAAGAATAAAATGATACGTCCTACTACTATACCACAGTCATTGGATGCACTAGTGTTTGAACAGGCGGTAGCACGGGAAGCGCTGCGGCTTGCTTATATACAGCATAAAGAATTTGCCACTGCTCTAAAGGGGATTCAACAGCAACGCACCGTGGGGGATACCTTCACCCAGGAAATCGGAGGCCAAACGATAGTTGACAATATGAAACTGGACCTGCTTGTTGCATCGGGAGGTGTACTATCCCATGCGCCACAGATGCAGCAAACCGCTATGATGCTTATTGACGCTTTTCAGCCTGAAGGAATCACAGCGCTCGCAAAGGATAGTATTTTCATGATGCCTCATTTAGGTGTTCTGGCCAAAGTCTATTCTCAGGCAGCAATGGATGTTTTTGAGAAGGATTGTCTTATATATCTTGGTTCAGTCGTTGCGCCGAAGGGAAATGGTACTAAAGGCAAACCATGCTTTCGATACAATATAAGCGGTGATACTCTGAACGAAAATGGCACTCTGTCTTTTGGAATGCTTGAACATTATACTTTAGGGATCGGTGAAGAAGCAGAAATAACCGTTGATCCTTCCAAAGAATTTGATATTGGTGCTGGCCCTGGTAGACCTGTTACAAGGATAGTAAAAGGTGGTCTTGTGGGACTTATTCTTGATGCCAGGGGAAGGCCCCTTTCATTTTTTGATGATTCTACTGCGAATCTGGAAATAATGAACGCTTGGGTGAAAAAACTCGGGTTATATCCAAAAGTGGACATTCCAATATATGATAATGATTCAAACAATGGGTCAGTGGAGACATCTAAAAAGGCGCAAGCTTATACTCCCGGGCTTGAGATCAGTAAACGTACCACCATAGAGTGTCGGAGGGTCCTACCTATCACTGGAAAAGTTCTTGTCAAAAAGGGCGATAAAGTTGAAGCTCAGAAGATCGTGGCGGAAACATTTATGCCCGGTGATATTTTCCCACTTAACCTGGCCAACCAATTGTCGATGCCTCCTGGTGATGTGCCTGAATGTGTAACAGTAAATCTTGGTGACAAGATAAAAAATGGAGATGTGCTCGCTGAGACAAAAGGAATTTTTGGAATGTTCAAAAGCATCTATAGATCACCCAGTAGTGGAACGGTAGAGACAATTTCCGATATTACTGGTCAAATTATTTTACGTGGCGAACCACACCCGGTAAATGTTCTGGCATTTATGCCTGGGAAGGTAATAGATGTCATAAAAGACCAGGGTGTGGTAATTAGATCTGAAGTATCCTTTATACAGGGAATCTTTGGGATTGGAGGGGAGACATTTGGTAAGATCGTGTTGGCATGCGATAATCCCGAGACAGTTCTGACACCGGAATTGATAAATGAAGGGATGAAAGATTCTATCATTATCGGTGGTGCACGAATGACATCTGAAGCTATTCAAAAAGCTATCTCTATTGGTGCTGCGGGTGTAATCTCTGGTGGTATAGATGATCAGGATTTGAAACAGATCCTAGGTTATGACCTTGGCGTGGCGATCACCGGTTCTGAATCCTTAGGTGTTACACTGATAATCACGGAAGGATTCGGAGATATATCAATGGCTGAAAGAACATTC